>WREQ01000023.1 GCA_009779255.1 Dehalococcoidia bacterium | reverse complement strand
GTGGCGGTGTTCTGATTCCAGATCCCGACGGAACCGGAACCTACCGCTCGTATCTCGGCGCCGTCGTATACATTGACCGTTCCCGTGGAGGTATATATCGCAACGTAGGTCGACTCCACTTTACCGCCTGATAATATCTCCAAGGTCTGGGTTGAGGATGTGGTTGTACCGAATGTGATCGCCTGATATCCCGATACCGTGCCGCCGTCGGAGATTATTATGCTTCCTGCGGAGATGCCGCGGCGGATCCCCACTGTATCGTCGGCCTGTACCTTACCGCTGCCGGATATTGTCAGATCCCCTGATGACTCGTGCAATACCGCTACCGGCTGAGCAGGGTCGGTGCTGTCGGGGGCCGGTGGCGGGATGAAGGGAGATATGGATTTCACCAGACCGCCCGATATGTTGAGGTTTCCGGTGGCGCTGACGTGAGTGTGAATCACATAGGTGTCGGAGATCAATTCACCGCCCTTGATGTTAAGGTCGCCCGAGCTGCCGTGGAATATCACGTTGGTGTTCGGATCATACGGTGTGCTGATGAGGGTTATGTCGGCGAAACTGTTTATCGTGACGCTGCCTTCCATGCGGATGATCCCTGTCAGGGCAACGGAGGTGAGGTTCGATATCAGTTTTCCGTCGATGGTTATCTCGCCCCATGCGTTCGAGGTGTCGTCGAATGTTATGTTCTGCGAACCTATGTCGAGCTGGCCTGTGCCGGTGTATGGTGTGGTGACCGTGTTTAGTGCGTTCGCGAAGAATATGCTGCAATCGTTGCCGTCCGCGTCAAGCTGTATCGCATTGATCGCGCTCTGCATAGCCACATTCGTGGCCACCGTATACGGGCTGTTGTCGGTGTTGTACCCAGTCGCCGTGAACGTGTTCGAAGTTCCGGCGGTGATCACATAGCGGTAGTCGGGCACACCGGACGCGCCCGCCGTTATGTTGAACGGTACTTCGAAATGCGCTCCCACTGTGGTCGGGACATTTTTTCCGCTACTGGTACCGTCGCCGAGCTGGCCGTAGAGGTTGTTGCCCCATGCCCACATGGTTCCGTCGTTCTTGACGGCCATTGTGTAACTGGACCCGACTGATACATATTCCCAATCAGAGTTTCCGTGATATTCTTGTACCGGCTCCCATTGATTCGGTCCGCTGCTGCCTATGCCGAGCTCGCCGTTAAAGTTGCCTCCGAATGAATACAACGTGCCGTTCGCCAGTACCACTGAGGTGTGAAACATTCCAGCCGATACGTTTACAACACTGCCGCTGAGCGATACCTTTTCCAGCATTATTGACTGGTGGGGTCCGTAACCGATGCCCAACTGGCCGGAGCCGTTGCTTCCACATGTGTACAGATCACCCTCGTCATTGACCGCTACCGTGTGCTGATTTCCGGCCGATACGTGAATCCATGTGTTATTGTCGTCTATGAGGACACGAGCATACGCGATGTGCAACATTAAGGGGTCGTCGCCGAGCTGACCTACGCTGTTATATCCCCACCCCCACAGGTCGCCTCCTTTTATCGCCACCGTGTGGTCGCCCCCTGCGGATACCACTTCCCAATCTGTATCCCATCCTACTTGAACCGGCGATTCTTCCTGCTCGTTCATGTTGCCGTGACCGAGCTGACCTGAAGCGTTGTATCCCCATGTCCACAACGTCCCGTCGGTCTTTATCGCTGCCGTGTGGAAGAGTCCCGTGGATACCGTTTTCCAATCGGTGTCCGATCCTATTTGTGTGGGCAAATATTTGGTCGCAGTGCCGCCGTCTCCGAGCTGGCCGTAATCGTTGTATCCCCATCCCCACAGCGTTCCGTCCGTCTTGATTGCCATTGTGTAGCCGTAGCCGTACATTCCTCCCGCGGATACGTATGCCCAGTCGGTGTCTGTCCCCACTTTGGTCGGGACGTACATACTCGTTCCGAAGTTGCCGATACCGAGCCCTAGCTCGCCGCTGTCATTATTGCCCCATGTCCACAGTGTGCCGTCCCGTCCGATGGCCGCCGTGTGATCGTCCCCGGCGGAGACCATCTCGAATCCGCCGAATATCGTTGCCTTAAGCGACACCGTACCTGCAGATGTGACGGTCAGCAGATTGTCCGTTAATGTTGCACCTGTGCCTCCGGCATTCAGGATGCTCCAGACTATATCGGTATTGGTCGCATTGGAAGGTTGCACCGTGCCTGATAAGGTCAGCGGTACTCCTGGTGTTGCCGTTGTCGGCAGACCGGTTATTCCGGTCACCGGTATAAAAGGATCTGAACCAAAAAGGTTCATCGTCCAGTCTGTTTCCCGCTCCTCCCCCTGCGCCATGGTCCCTGTCATGGCCATCCCAAGTGACGTCGTGGCCAATATTATGACGAGAACGGCCATCAATGCCGTCCTACTATTATTGCGTAAAAAACCGATTATTCGCTGGAATTTCTCTTTATTAAAAAGGCTCATTGTTTATTGCCCCCAGTCTTCACGCAAATTCAGCATTGTTATCTTGGCCTGACTTTGAGTACCGCAACAAGGTTTTGTGGTGAGCGGTAGCAGAGACATTCATCACTCCTGCGCATATTGCGCAACAACAATCCCTCTGCTGACCGGCAGTATAGCGAGAACTCCGGCACTTGTCAATATGGTGTATGAGTCCAGGTGTTTGGGGACACAAGGCCGAAAGTAATCAGTTTTCAGTGGTCAGTTTTCAGTTTCGTGCAAGTCCATCCTGGAGGGAGTGCAGCGACCGAAGAATCTGGTGGCGGAGGGGTGCCAGTTACTACTTCCCCACCTCCTCCGGATGCTTCGTCACTCGCAGGCTCGTTCCTCCAGCATGGATTTATGACCAAGTCCATCCTGGAGGGAGTGCAACGACCGAAGGATCTGGTGGCGGGGTGCCAGTTACTACTCCCACCACCTCCAGATGCTTCGTCACTCGCAGGCTCGTTCCTCCAGCATGGATTTACGACCAAGTCCATCCTGGAGGGAGTGAAGCGACCGAAGGATCTGGCGGCGGGGTGCCAGTTACTACTCCCCGCCTCCTCCAGATGCTTCGTCACTCGCAGGCTCGTTCCTCCAGCATGGATTTATGACTAAGTCCATCCTGGAGGGAGCGCAGCGACCGAAGGATCTGGCGGGGAGGTGCCAGTTACTACTCCCGCCTCCTCCAGATGCTTCGTCACTCGCAGGCTCGTTCCTCCAGCATGGATTTACGACTATGACCAAGTCCATCCTGGAGGGAGCGTAGCGACCGAAGGATCTGGTGGTGTGGTGCCAGTTACTACTCCCACCTCCTCCAGATGCTATGATCAAGTCCATCCTGGAGGGAGTGCAGCGACCGAAGGATCTGGTGGCGGGGTGCGTAACCATCCGCCACCCCACCGGATGCTTCGTCACTCGCAAGCTCATTCCTCCAGCATGGATTTATGACCAAGTCCATCATGGAGGGAGCATAGCGACCGAAGGATCTGGTGGCGAGGTGCCAGTTACTACTTCACCACCACCTCCAGATGCTTCGTCACTCGCAGGCTCGTTCCTCCAGCATGGATTTACGACCATGCCCAAGTCCATCCTGGAGGGAGCGTAGCGACCGAAGGATCTGGTGGGGAGGAGCAACCATCCGCCGCCCCACCAGATGCTTCGTCACTCGCAGGCTCGTTCCTCCAGCATGGATTTATGACCCTCCGTGATTGCGGGTCAAGCCCATGAGTGACATTGGGGGAAATTCTTGGTTACAAGTGGTCAGTTTCCTCCCCCCATTGTATATATATAATGTAGAGTTCCCTGATTCCCCGTGATTTACCGATACTTCGTCAAGTGCTATCATTTCTATATACGCTGGAATTGGTACAATTCTCGGTGGACAGATCAACTTACCCGCCCGAATGCGGCTGTTTGACTTACAAAAGCCCTTCTGATAAGATACTTTTCAGTGTTTTGAGTTTTTTGCAGTAATCTTCACATTTTATAAGATTTCCAGGAAGGCATTAACACACCCCGCATGATCCAGCGCTAAAACCTCTAATAAGGAGCCGCCGTTGCCGTCACACGCAAGCACCTCCAATTGTATAACTCCCAACCTTAAACTGGTGGCATGGGAAATAACCCGTTCCTGCAATCTGGCCTGCGCTCACTGCCGCGCCTCGGCGCAGCGGGAAGCCTACCCAGGCGAGCTTTCAATCTCCGAATGCCTGCGGCTGGTGGACCAGATCGCTGCGGTCGGCAAACCGATACTGATACTCACCGGCGGCGAACCGATTCTGCGCCCCGATCTGTTTGAGATTGGCCGCTATGCCGCGGAGCGAGGCTTTCGTGTGGCTGTCGGCACCAACGGCACGCTGATAACGCCAGAAATCGCCGCGAAGATGAAAAGCGTGCCGGTGGCACGCATCAGCGTCAGTCTGGACTTCCCCACCCCCGACCTCCAAGACGAGTTCCGCGGGGAGATCGGAGCTTTCGCCAGTGCCGTAACAGGCATCGAAAACGCCCGCGCCGCTGGCGTCGATGTGCAGGTAAACAGCACCATCACCCGCCGCAACGCGGCGCTACTCCCCGACCTGGTCAATCTGGCACTCTCGCTGGGCGCCGCCGCTTTTCATCCATTCCTGCTGGTGCCAACAGGGCGCGGCAAAGGACTGGCCGCCGAAGAGTTATCCCCTGAAGATTACGAAACCACGCTCAAATGGATCTGCCGGAAACAGCAGGAACTGGAGGGCAGACTGGTATTCAAACCCACCGACGCCCCCCACTACTATCGGGTCGCGCGCCAGTGCGGCATGACCTTTTCCGGACACGGGCACGGCCACCCTGACGGGCAGGATCTGAACGCCTATACCCGCGGCTGTCTGGCCGGCACTGGTTTCTGCTTTATCTCGCACACAGGGCGCGTGCAGGGCTGCGGCTATCTGGACGTCGAAGCCGGAAACATCCGGCAAAACAGTTTCAAAGAGGTCTGGGATAATTCGCCGCTGTTCGGCGAGCTGCGCGACCTGACGCGGCTTTCCGGCAAGTGCGGCGAATGCGAATTCAAACGCGTCTGCGGCGGCTGCCGGGCACGCGCCTACGAAAGCAGCGGGGATTATATGGCCGCCGAGCCATACTGTGTGTACCAGCCCGGTACGCACGCAGCCGCTGCACATGATACATATGTCTAATCATAGCCAGCGGCCACCCGCCGCCGCAAGACCGGAAAACCCCGCGCTGGCCAGTAGCGGGCTGGGACGCTACCGATACCTTCCCAAACCGGTAAAGGCCGTTTACTTAGCGGCGCCGCTCGTGGCGCTGGGATTGTTCATCATTCACTGGTTTTCCATCCCCGTTTTCGGGCAGGTACTGGCAGGCATACCTTATTACTATCTGATGTATGCCGTGCTGGGGGTCAATGTCTTTCTGGGACTGGGCGCCACCCGTAAAGATAAACGCCGCGCCCCCCCATGGTATGACTACGCGCTGGTGGCATTACTATGGGTGCTAATAGGTTTTTTCCTATTGAATGCCGATGATATTGCCTACCACAACTGGGTCGTGCCGCCTTCTGGAATAATTATTGCCGCCGCCGTTGCCATGGGATTGCTGGCCATCGAGGCCGGACGGCGCGTAGGCAGGCTACCTTACGCCATCATCATGTTCGTCTCAATTCTCTACCCGCTGGTGGCCGAGTCCTCGTTGCTGGCCAACAACCTGGGCGGCGTTTTTTACGGGGTATCGTTCCCGCTTGAAGAGATCTTCGGCTCCTTCGCTTTCGGCGCGGACGGTATGCTGGGAATGCCGGCGCGCATTCTGGGCGAACTGGTACTGGGTTTCTTTCTTTTCGCCGGGCTGGTGATGGGCATCGGCGGGGGTGAGTTTTTTATCAAATTGGCGACATCGTTGATGGGCAGGGTACGCGGCGGGCAGGCCAAAGGCGCGGTGCTGGCATCCGCCCTTTTCGGCTCGATTACCGGCTCGGCTATCGCCAACGTGGCCGGCACCGGTTCATTCACCATCCCTGCTATGAAAAAGGCCGGTTACACACCGGAATACGCCGCCTCCATCGAAGCCTGCTCCTCGGCCGGCTCCGACACCGTACCGCCGGTGATGGGCGGACTGGTGTTTATTATGGTCATCATCTTTGGCGTGGACTACGCAGATGTGGTAGTCGCGGCGCTGCTACCCTCGGCGCTGTTCTACCTTGGGCTGCTGGTGCAAGTGGACTCCTACGCCGCGCGGCACAAACTTAAAGCTCCCGCAGACACCGGAGACATGCCTCCATGGTGGAAGGTGCTGGCAGGGGGCTGGACGTACGTCGCCGGCATTGGCATGCTGATTTTCGGGCTGGTGTACATGCGCTGGGGCGCTATCACCCCGATTTACGCCGCCACCGTGGTAATAGGGCTGCAGGTGCTGGAATGGGGTGTAAAACGGCTATGGCCGCGCAGCAGTGGTGAAACCCGCCCGCCGCTGCGTGACAGCCTCGAAAGAGCCACCCGCAAGGCTGAAACGGGGCTGGCGCAGACTGCCGGACTGATAAACTATGCCGCAGCCATTTTCATCGGCATCGGCTTCATCATGGTGGGACTGCTCAAGACCGGCGTGGCCGCGGGGCTGGCGGGGTGGATTATCGGAGTGGGAGCCGGCAATCTGTACCTGGTCCTCTTCGTCTGTTTCCTGTTTTCCAATCTTATGGGGCTGGCTGGACTGGAGCGCACCGGCTACATCCTGCTGGCGGTAATTGCCGTGCCGGCGATTGTGGCGCTTTCCAAAACAGCGCCTGAATTTGCCGCTTACGGCGGTATCCCGCTGATAGGCATCAACCTGTTTTTGATTTTCTACGCCGCGCTGGGCGGCATCACCCCGCCGGTGGCGCTGCATTCTTACGTAGCCGCCAACATCGCCGGCGCAGACCCTGTCAAGACCTCGTGGCTGGCCTGCAGGCTGGGCGCGGTACTCTTTTTCATCCCTTTCTTCTTCGTGCTACAGCCGGCGCTGCTCATCATCTACACCCCTTGGTGGGAAACACTGGCGCGTTTCGCACTGGTGGCTGCCGGCATCTGGGTACTCTCTTCGGCGCTGGAAGGCTACCTGATAGGTGTAGGCATACTTAACCGCGCACAACGCTTTATTCTGTTCGCGGGCGGGTTCATGCTGGCCTTCCCACTGGCATGGACATTCGCCACCGGAGTCGCAATCTGCGCCGGCACCATCGCCGCGACGCTTTACGCCAAGCGAAAACACGTTCAGACTCCGGGCCAAATATCTCAGGGAACAGAAACCCCTGAACCATACAAAGAATCTGATTAACGAGGTTATTACCATGACAGACAGCTCATCTTTTATAAACCGCCGCGAATTTTTAAAACGCATGGGAATTACCATGTTTTGCGGGGGACTCGCGGCGCAGGCACTGCTCACCGGTTGTAAAGAGCCGGATACCGTAGCCTCCGGCGAGTTCTCATGGCCACGGACGCTACACTTCACCGCCACCGGGGACTCCGGTAATATGAAAATGTTGAGCTGGGTTTCAGTGATGCAGGCCAGTCTCCCCGGCACCATTATCCGCGTGGTAAACGAGCCAGCCTGGACAAATGCCTACAGGGCGATGGCGCAGGCAACCAGATCGCTTTGCCAAGTTGACAAGTCCACTCTGAGAGATTGCATTGAGGCCATAAACGAGCACGCTGCACCGGACGGCGGGCCATGGATGGCGGGACTGGTATGGGTTGATTCTATGGCTGACACCGGCTTCATGGTACGCGGCAATTCATCCATTTACAAGCCTGAGGACATTGCACCCGGCACCCGCATCGCCATCTGGAATACCCAGTCGGCTACGCTGAAACCATTTCGATCCCTACTGGCATGGGGCGGCATCGATGAGAAGGATATCGTCTGGGTTAACACCGGCTCCTATGAAAAATGTCCTAGAGACGTTGCCGATGGACGCGCCGACCTGTGCATGGCAGCGCCGCTCTCACCTACGGTGCTGGAGGCATCCTCCGCACCGGCCGGCGTGAGATACGTATCGCTGAACCCTGATGAAAACCCCGACGGCGCGGCGGCTTTTATCAAAATCAGTCCGCTGTACAACTTCGGACCGATAGCCGTTGGGC
Organism: Dehalococcoidia bacterium; assembly: GCA_009779255.1. Classification (GTDB taxonomy): domain Bacteria; phylum Chloroflexota; class Dehalococcoidia; order Dehalococcoidales; family UBA1222; genus WREQ01. Next base: position 9,637 of record WREQ01000023.1, on the reverse strand, counting down.
CGCAGAACGTGCGCGGCACATGGGGCATCAAAAGCTATAAGTATCTGGGTTCCAACATGCGCGAAGACGAGGAACTGGTGTACCACATCGCGAAGTGGCTGGACGAGCATTACGCCGACTACAGAGACTCCTACGAGTCCAACGACCAGATGACACGCGAAGACCTGCTAAACGTGCTGCAAACGACCTATATGCCGGTGCACCCGGGGCTGGCGCGCTATCTGGATGACATCGGGGTCTGGAACGCCGATTACGAAGCGCGCAACGCGCTCAATACGGAGCTGTTCCGGCGCTACGTGGACGCCTACGCCAATGCCAAAAACCAGGCAGCCGCGCAAAAAATCGAAATCAAGGCCAACAACCCCGCATGGATTGCGTTTTGGGAGAATTACAAGGTGGAAAAACAGCTACCAGTGCTGCAAATGCACGTCAGCCTGACCCAGGCCGCCGACCCCGTGCTACCGGAGGGATAGACTGTTAACATGTACCAGAGACGATCTGCTAAAGCTTTTCCGAGAACAATTTTGCTGGTCTAGTATGCAAACTCTGCGTTCCTAGCAGTGTTTACTTCTCCGCATGAAGCAACCACGCGTTACCCTTCCGGATCAGATGGCAAATATGATTGCGAATCGTATGAAACTGATGAACCACCAGGAGTGGTCGCCAATCTCAAGGATATGGGGATACTGGCAAAATGGATTCTGGATAATATTGACATCTCGTTGGAACAATACTCCTATCTTGGTGAAGTACAAGGTCATGAGAATTTGGAATCTGTTATTAAAGATTTGGCCATCTTAGCGGACTACACAGAATAACAGATTGCAGAGTCAAGCCGCATGAGGTATACTAAGTACGTTTTAGTATACCGACAAAGGAGTCCGGCATGTCCACACAAGCGGCCAAAGAACCTATGGAAGCAATCACCTCCAAGCTCAAACCGGAGGAGAAACGCGAGTTTATTCGCGTTTCCGACCACATCGGCACCACTCCATCCAACGCCATCAGAATATTCGTCTCCGCTTTCAACAAGTACGGAGGCTTCCCATTTGATCCAGCCAATCTATACAGATTCAGCCGCGAAACCATTGAGGCCATGGAAGACGCGGTCTCCGAACGCAATCTGTCCGGCCCCTACAAGTCTGCCAGCGAAGCAAGGGCAGCAATACTCGCAGAGACTTGATATGCGGCATCTGCTGCTGACATCAAAGTACAAACAGGACTACAGGCTGGCCTGCAGGCGTGGGTACGACTTAAGCAAGTTGGATGCGGTTATTGATGACCTAGTTGCCGGAAAAGTTCCCGCCGCAGGAATGAATGATCACGCTCTGCGAGGAAACTACAAAGGGCATCGCGAATGCCATATTGAACCAGACTGGCTGCTCATTTACCGAATCAGTCATGACGACCTGATACTTACAGCTGTGAGAACCGGTACGCACAGCGATCTGTTTTACGGATGATGCTGTTTGCCGCACGGCAGGCTCCTCACTGCATCATGAATGACTATAAATCAGCAAAACAGCTCCCTGATGTGCGCCTCCAGCCGCCTTGCCTCCTCCGAATCCCTCGTCCTCGGACGCGGCATTTCCACATCTACAATTTCACGGATGCACGCTGGGCGGGGTGACAGCACAATAATGCGGTCGGCCAGATAAATCGCCTCGGCGGGATCGTGGGTCACCAGCACCAGTGTCACCTTTTTTCGGCTCCAGATGCGGATAATTTCATCCTGCAACTCCTCGCGGCTACGCAGGTCAAGTCCGGTAAGAGGCTCGTCCATCAGCAGGATTTCAGGCTCGGTCACCAGCGCCCGCGCCAGCGCCACTCGCTGTTTCATGCCGCCGGAAAGTTCGTGCGGATAAGCTCCACTGAAATCAGTCAGTCCAACCAACGCCAGCGCAGCATCCACCGCCGCTTCATCCTGCCCGCCGAGACGTTCGTCACGCCGCAGTTCCAGCGACAGGCGCACATTATGGCGCGCAGTGCGCCACGGCAAAAGGCGCGGCTCCTGGAAAACAACGGAAACTCTTTCAAGAACGGTGCGGTTTTTTGCTATGTCGGCGTTGTCGACCAGAATCATGCCGCCATCTGCGGGTATCAGCCCCGCCAACAACCGTAAGATGGTAGTCTTGCCGGTGCCGGAAGGCCCCAGGATGCACACCAGTTCGCCGCGCCCAATATCGAAACTAACGCCGTCCAGTACGGCCAGTTTGCCGAAGCCCTTGCGCAGCTCCGAGACTACGAGCGTTTTAGTTCCAGTGGTTTCCATTTGCGCACAAACTTCCTGTCGATAAAATTAAACACGCCATAATCAAAGAAAATCAAAATAGCAGCAAAAGCTAAAGCCCAGCCAAACACATCGTCTATATTGAAAGCACCATAAGCTAAATGAACCATATATCCCATGCCCGAGTGGGCACCAAATATCTCTGCCGGTATAATGACTTTCCACGCAATCATAAAACCGCTTTTAGAAGCGGCGAAGATGTACGGGTAAAGCATCGGCATAACGATTTTTCTCAATATTTTAAGCGACCGACGCGTATACGAAGACGCCATTTCAACAAGATTTGTGTCGAGCTCTTTCATGCCTTCCCATGTATTGATAATAAAAAATGGCGCCGATGCCACAATTATTGAGAGAATAGGAGGAGCCCCATTAAACCCAAGCCACAACACGAATATCAATGCCCAGCAAATAGTCGGAACTGACTGCAGTAACGGAAATATAACCGAGCGTACAGCCACCCCTACCACTTTGATATAATGCGAAGCGACACCAAACACTATGCCAATAATCGCGCCAAGCGATGTGCCTACGATAACACGATAAAATGAGTCCCACACATGGTTCATGCCATATGGCGCGCTCAAGCGGCGGAAAAAGGCCTCTACCGTCTGTAGAGGGCTTGGCAGAAACTTAGCACCCATCAATGCAGACAAAAACCACCATATAAGGACAAAAACCACCAACGCCAAAAGCGTCTGCCAGATTTTCGTGCTTACCTTGCGGTTAATTCCTTGCATCACTCGTGGCAACCAATATACGCTTCACAACGCTGTCCTTGTTTTTGATGACAATTCCGCAAAAATACGCTGTCAAAAAATCGAAATACGCAGCCTCGGCGACTCACCGAACATACGGAGACCCAAATACGACATCCGGGTCAGGCAATGCATCGAGTCTACCCGCCATTAAGGAAAAACCAAAAACAGCCATGATGGAGTCCTTGACTTCGCCCTCAATTTCACCAAGGCTAATACCAGAATGCCCGTTATATATCATCTTGTAGAAGTCAGCGTGTTCTCTATCTTCTCTCTCAGCCGCAAATTTTGCCGCCAACTCGTCCAGGTGTTCATCACCGTAGGCCAATGACCTCTTGAGCAGTTCATAAGCCGCCTCGACAGCTTCCGGATTGTTTTGTTGGAAATCCCTATTGACCACCAGCGCAGATGTTACGGTTGGTGTGCCATAAATGCTGTAGAAAATATCATCCAGATTCATGACAACCTTAAAATCCGGGTCCTTTGAAGCCCGCGGACCTTCGTTCTGCTGCCCAATCAATGCAATATCTATATGCCCACGACGGATAGCCTCGGCAAGATTACCGCCCGTCTGCACCAGTGTAACCTCATTGCTCGCATCGACAATATCTTCTTTCATCTTCGCGTCAATACCATACTCCATCTTCAGCAAAGCTATGAATGAGGCTGTAGCACTGCTTGCGAAGTTCGCCACACTTACTGTTTTACCTCTTAAATCTTCAGGGGAGTTAATGGCGCTGTCAGCCCGGGTTATAATGAAATTGACGCCATTGTGCTCCAAAGCACCTGAATGCACCACAAAAGTGCTGATTGCTACCAGCGGGATTCCTTCTTGCTGCAAGGTAGCCAGGTTAGCGCTTGACAATGTACCCATTGGGGCGTTTCCAGCCATCAATGGAACTTCGTAAACGGTGGTGGACGCCAGTGTAATTTTCAGTTCAATGTCCGGCGAGGATATTTTATTCTCGCGAATAGCATACGTGACAAGCCAAGTATTGAAGGAATCAGCACCTAGCATTTCAATTACAAGTTTGTCAGATTTATTACATGATGCCAAAGGCACAGCCGTCAGGCACAAGCACAGCACGACAAATACTGAAGCAATCCGTTTTCTTATGTTCAAAGCACTTTTCTCCCCTGTAAAACTACCGCAGCTTCAGGCAAACGCACGCCCTAAAAAGCAGCAGAATTCAAAACACCGACAATATAACACGCGCCTGTAAAGTCGTCATGAGTCCCGGGGACCCATGCCACCCTGCATGAAAAGATGTAGAATATCACGGCAAACTGCTTCATCAGACACGCTTCACCGCATCGCCTGCCCAAGACAGAGGATAGGATAACGGAATATGGATATAGATAACTTTCTCGACCTGATGCATACACGCCGCAGCATCCGCCGCTTCAAGCCGGATGCCGTGCCGGAGGAAACCCTGCAAAAAATACTGGAAGCCGGGCGCTGGGCGATGTCCGGTGCCAACGGACAGCCATGGGAATTTGTAGTGGTGCGCGATTCTGAAACCCGGCAAAAAATCGGGGAGGCATGGTTTGAGCCACATAAAGAGATGTATGCCATCGAACAATCGCGCCTGCCTGAAATTCAATTGCCGCCCCTGCGAGAGTTTGCAGCCACCCCCGCATGGAAAGACGCGCCGGCACTGATCGTCATAGTCGGCGACAGGAGAACCTATCAGGCTACGGTGCTGGGCGCCTCGTATCTGGTTACTGAAGGAGCTTCAGACGCCATTTTTTTGAAGAACATGGCAAACGCCACCAACCTGCTCAACCTGGCTGCTGCTGCCGCGGGACTGGGTGCGATGTGGATTTCCATATCGCGGCTATGGGCGGAGGAAATCAAGCGCATTCTCGACATCCCCGCCGTGCTGGAAGTTCACACTATCGTAGCGATCGGGCAGCCCGCCTATGCCGGCAAGACCGCCACCCGGCGTCCGCTTGCCGAAATCGTGCATTACGACGGCTACGACGCATCGCGTCTGCGCTCCGCCGCGGATATTCAAAAATTCCTGCTCGAATTGCGCCAGAATACCGAGGCGCCCTACCGTCAGGGTTATATGCCGGAGAAGGAGCAGGTATGAATCTGGATGAATTCCTCGCTTTGGCAAAGGCCCGCCGTAGCACACGCCGCTTCAAGCCGGATGCCGTGCCGGACGAAGCATTGCAGAAGATTCTTGAAGCCGGGCGCTGGGCGATGTCCGGCGCCAACGGACAGCCTTGGGAATTTGTAGTAGTGCGCGACGCCGGAATCAGAAAGCAAGTCCTCGACTCTTGGCGGGAACCTATGAACGAGGCCTGGTTCGTAGAGGAAACACGCGTACCGGAAATCAGGCACCATCACCTCAGAGAGCCACTTTCCGAGCCTTCGTTCAGTGATGCGCCGGTGCTTATCGCCATAGTCGGCGACCGCCGCACTTATCAGGCGACAGTGCTGGGGGCTTCGTTCCTGATAAACGAGGGGGCGGCAGACGCGATTTACATCAAGAACATGGCCAATGCCGCTCAGAACATGCATCTGGCCGCGGCGGCGGCGGGACTGGCATCGGAATGGATCTCGGTCAACCGCCTGTGGGGGCAGACGCTCAAAAAAGTCCTCAACGTGCCGGAGATATTGGAAATACAGACACTGGCAGCCGTCGGCTATCCCGCCTACACCCCCAACCCATCCTACCGCCGCCCGTTGGAAGATATTGTGCATTATGACAAGTACGACCGCGACAAATACCGTAGCGGGGAGGATGTGGTTCGGTATCTGGCTTCGCTCAGAGAAAACACCGCCGCGCCATACAGGCAAGGAGCGCCAGAACAAAGTTAAAACACAGAGGGCGGCCACAAGTGGCCGCCCTCTCGCCGATGACAAATTGATTGCCACTCGTTAGAACCCTAGCCACTTGCCAAGCAGGAATGTCAGCGTCATGGTAACGGGGGTCAGCAGTAACGCCTGAAAGCCCTTCTTACAGGCCAGCTCGATACCCTCACGCGTTTTCCAGCGGCCGTCAGCTACAGGGATAACGCTCTGCACGAATAGCACAGCAGGCCACAGATTAAGCAGCGAAAACCACGAGTGCGAGTATATAGGTGTGAAGACGAAGGAGATGACAGCCCCAACCACCAACGCCATGTACACCCAACGCATACGCTCCTTGCCGAAGATGACCACCGAAGTGCGCTTGCCCACGGCAGCGTCGGCGGCGGCGTCGGGGAAGTTGCGGATGACCTTGAGTGCCGGCACAGTCAGGATGCGCGGCAAGGCCACTATCAACGGGAACCAACTGGGTCCGGCCTGAATGTAATAGGCGGTGAAAACCAGCATGGCATAGCCCAGCATCATAAAGGTCTCCCCCAATCCGCGGTATGAAGCCTTTATCGGGGGATTGGAATAGCTGTAGGTGACAAAAATACCCACCACGCCAAGGGGAATGGTGGCCCAACCGGTATGTCCGGCGAATTGCACAATCAGACCCAGCGGGACGGCGGCAGCGAAAAAGAGCATACCGGCAATCTGCACATGCCTGCGCTTGAGATGCCCCCGCACCAGCACCTGAGTGCCACCGGTACTGGTAAGATTCATGCCGCCACCCACACCTATGCGCTCGGCATTCAATGCGTCGCCTTCATAGTCCTGCGCCTCGTTGGTCAGATAAATGCCGTTGGCGATGAAGAATACCGCCAGCAGCGCCAGGATGAACACCATCCAGTTGAACTGACCGGTGTGATACCACGCCAGCACTGATCCCAGCACGAAGGAAAAAACGTCGCTGGAGTGCCGCGGTATTTTCTGAACCTGTATCCATGCCTTAAACTTAGTCTTCTTCATTTACAGCGGTCGCATCCTTCTTACGGCGTCTGAAAATCAAGTTTTTCAACGCCGAAAAATAGCGTAATCTGGTGATGGTGCCAATGGGAATTTCCAGTTCCAGCCGTTCCGAAGCGGTAAAGCCATTGACGGCGTCCATCTCAGGGCGCAGGGCGGCAATCTCTTCCATCCTGCCGGCTATCAGCAGCTCTTCAATGCGCGCCTCCAGTACACGCGCCTTTTCGATACGCTGCAGTTGCTGGTCTGCGGCCTTCTGCGTAACCTGGCCGTATTTGGCTTTGATTTTTATCAGCCTTGCAATCGCTTCCAGTGTCACTTCGGTAATTTCATCGCGGGAAAGCCACTCGGTTTCGTAATTCAGCGAAAACTTCCAGCTCGGTAGCGCCAGCGCCTGACGGTGTTCCTCCAGCGTTTTGTGCAGCAGTTTGAACCCGTAGCGCTCCGGATGTTCGAAGGCCGGCGAACCCGGTGCCATAAAGGGCGCCTGATGCCCCATGAACAGAAACAGACGCTTGTTGCCTTTGAATTTTTGTAGCAGATATTCGAAATAATCAATGCTGTCCAGAACCGATTTTTTGTCCTGCTTGTACAAGCCTATCATGAAAAAGATTTCCACGCGGGAAGCGCCGTACTCAAGCGCCGCCGCTATCATGTCTTCCATCGCCTCGTTGCTGAAATCGCGCCCCAGTGAGACGCGGCGCACCTCTGGGTCGTGCGACTCCGGCGACATATCCAGCGAAAACCCCGGCACCGCCTCCGCCATCTCTTTTATGAAAGCCGGCGGCATGGGGTTGAAAGCCTCAAACATCAGCGTATTTTTGATACGATGGCGCTTCAGATCGGCCAGCAGTTTATGCGCCCGCTCCCCGCCGCCCTCGCGGATGTCCCCCACCACCAGAATCGGGCCGCGCGTAATTGTGGAAATATTTTTGATGTCGTTGAAAATATCTTCCTCGGTGCGATATGCCGGTTTTTTGCGATTGGCAAAACCCGCCATACCACTCCGGGCACCAGCACAGAAAATACAGTCGTAGCGGCAGCCGCGGGAGGTGAACACCGCCGTCACCGGATATTTCAGCCAGCCCCTGAATGGTACCACTGAGGCCAGATCGCGGTAACGCAGCACCTGACGCACAACCGTGCTGTAGTGGTTACCCATGACATGGGAAATCTTGTCCGGCACATAGCTGAAATCGTTTTCGCGCACATTGCCGTCTTTGTCTTTCCAGACCAGATTAGGGACGGTTGAAAGGTCGGCGCTGGATTGAAAGGCTTTCATAAACTGGCGCATCGGCTCTTCGGTGGAATCTCCGCGCATAACGTAGTCCACCGCCGGATACAGAATCAGTTCTTTATGGAAACGCGACGACGAATAGCCGCCGAAGATGATTTTGGAATCGGGGTGATGCTTCCTGACCAGTTTCGCCACCTCGATAGAGCCGTGGGCATGCACCATCCAATGCAAGTCGATGCCAAACAGCGGCGCCGAAAGTTTAGCTATGAAGGCTTCGGCATCGAAACGCGCATCCCTGAGCATGCGCCAGGCCAGATTGACAATGCGGGTGCGGTATCCGACTCTTTCAAGATACTCGGAGATGGAAGACAACCCCACTGGATACATTTCGAAAACTGGCGTTGACAGCACCAAGTCGCTGACCGGGCCAAAAAGCTGCGGTACTTTTCGAAAATCGTACACATGCGGCGCATGCAGCAATATCAAATCAGTTTTGGGCATCTCTTTATACGAACACGCGGGCGGGTTAAGACAATGCCCATGATTGTAACATTTCGCGTGTGTTTTGACGAATGTTTTTCAATTTCCGGCGGCAAGCGATGGAACAAAGGCATCAACCGCCGCATAAGACATGCGGCCGCAAAGACCGGGGACGGCTGAAAAACAGAGGCAGAAGCGCCTAATTGGCAACCCCGCTGAATATCGGCGCTACTTCTACCTTAAAAACCTCGGCCTCTGATATTTCGGAAGCCTTCAAATCTTTCGTCCCCCAGCTGTTTCCGGGGCCAAAATCAATCCAAGTTATATAGCCGCGCACTTCGTACACATAAGATATCCACTCACCAGGTATCTTGTGTATGACTAATGAGAGCATCTCACCCGGCTCAATTCTGGGTTTTGATTTCTCATAAATGCTTTGGCCAAAGGCATCATACACATACAGCGTGGTGCCTGCCGGACTCGGCCAGTAATAGCTGTTTACGACGGTGTCGTTATGACCATAGTCGGTATAATGGAAAACGCCCTGTATATCCCTGATGGCTTTGTCTCCGTTGTTGGTTATATCAAGCCGCAGCCAAAGCAAGCCGTCGGAGCCGGGCACCCATGAACTCCTGATGCTTATATCGTCAATACTGCCGGGGTCAGGCTCGGGGATGCTGCGCGAGAATGCCACTATCGCCACAATAATGCCAACCGCATAAGCCACCAGCAGTAATGACAGCACTACCGTGACAATTATTTTCCTCATAACGTCCTGATTGTACTCTTTCCGCCATTGCTATATCAAACTTTTAGAGCATATCCACACCACAGAGCTGTATGCCATCGGCTACAATCGCAGCTGGTACAACCAAGGCAGAGAACTGTTCGGGCAGCTATTGGAGTACATTGAAAAGAATAATTACGAAATCTGCGGTGATTTTTATGAAGAATATCCGCTTAATGAAATCTGCATGGGGGATAACAGGAATTACCTTGTAAGAGTCATGGTTCCTATCCGAAAGAAAAGAGGCAAGAAGGCG
>WREQ01000022.1 GCA_009779255.1 Dehalococcoidia bacterium | reverse complement strand
TTCGCGGAAGCCGCGTACGGCCTGCCCCATCGAGCTGAAAAGCTGGGGCAGTTTGCCAGCGCCGAAGATGATAAGAATGATGATCAGGATGACTGCCAGTTGCCATGGTCCAAAGTTCATAAGCCGCTCCTTTTTCTGATGGAGTTATTTTGCAGAAAGCTAGTTATCTGATTTTCCGATCTGTTTGATATTTCTCTTTCGCGCCGGTGGCGTTTCGTCATCGTAATCGTAATCATCATCGTCAATGTCATCGGCCCGGCCGGTGCGGAAGACTCGCATGGTCTTTCCCAGCGCTGAACCCACCTGTGGCAGTTTGCCCATGCCGAACAGCACCAGAATGATTACAACGACGAGAATTATTTGCGTTGGTCCGATATTGAAAGGCATCGCGATTTCCTCAAGGCCTGCGTAGCCTAATCATAATCAGGCGGCAGGGGATTGTCAACTGAAAAGAATTTCGGCAATGGCCCTATTGCGTCCATGAACTCACCATTCACAACTCTAAACTCATCACTCTCTCCCGCCCCGGCGCCGGAAATGTTAAAATAGCTCTATGTCATCTGAGGTTATAAAGGCTGCCGGTATCGGCTTCTGCATGGGAGTGCGCCGTGCCATAGACATCATCACCGGGGTCGCCTGTGAGCATGGTGGTGTGGAGACGCTGGGTGCGCTGGTACACAACCGGCAAGTGCTGGGAAAACTGGCGGAGCGCGGCGTGCGCATTGTGGATGATCTCTCCGGTGTTCGTGGTAATATCGTGGCCATCAGCGCTCACGGTGTGGGGCCGGAAGTGATGGGGGAAATTGCCGCGCGCAGGCTTGAAGTCATTGATACCACCTGCCATTTCGTAAAACGCGCTCAGGTAGCCGCCGGAAAATTGGCTGATGCCGGTTTTTACACCGTCGTTTTCGGCGACGGGGGGCATCCTGAGGTGAAAGGGATACTGGGATGGGCTGGTGGCAAAGGCCTGGCCACGACGGATGCCGCCGATCTTGCCAGACTCTCCGCACTGCCAGGCAAGCTGGGACTGCTCTCACAGACCACGCAGATACCCGATGCCTTTTCGCGTTTTGTCAAGAGCGTGCTGGATATCGCGCTGGTGAAGGACGCCGAAATTCGCATTGTGGACACGCTGTGCCATGACATCCGCCGCCGTCAGGCGGATACCCTGAGGATGGCTGAAGGCTCGGACGTGGTGTTCGTGATTGGCGGCAGGAATTCGGCCAACACCCGGCACCTGTTTGATGTTTGCGCTGCCGTCGCCGGTACGTACCAGATCGAGACGGCGAAGGAAATCAATCCCGAATGGCTCTTCGGCAAAAAGAAAATCGGTGTCACCGCCGGTGCTTCCACCGACGATGAGACCATTGACGAGGTCATGGCGCGGCTGGAGGAGTTGGCTCAAAACTGAAAAGACAGCCGTCAGCGCTCAGTGGGCAGTTTTTCGCGATTAGCTTTCTGTTTCCTACCTGTATCTTAAGTTGTAACTGATGTGCCCGGTCTGTTTTGTTATCAATGTACCTGGTTTGCACCCGTCTTGCCTCCCTCCCCTTGCGGGAGCGACTGAGGGGGGGGTGAGGCTGACAAGTACCACTGGATTCCTGTCCGCCTGGGCAGAAGCCGGAATCCAGTATTCTTTATCGTGTCATTGCGGACTTGATCCGCAATCCAGAACGATCATAAATCCATGCTGGAGGAGCGAGCTTGCGAGTGATGAAGCATCCAGTGGGGTGGTGGATAGTTGCTCCCCACCACCAGATCCTTCGGTCGCTATGCTCTCTCCAGGATGGACTTGCACGAGACTCATCACTCCAAACTCATAACTGACCGCTGAAAACTGACCACTGAAAACCGAAAACTGATTACTTTCGGCCTTGTGTCACCAACAGGATGGACTTGGCCATAAATCCATGCTGGAGGAGCGAGCTTGCGAGTGACGAAGCATCCGGTGGGGTGGTGGATGGTTACACTCCCCGCCACCAGATCCTTCGGTCGCTACGCTCCCTCCAGGATGGACTTGGTCATAAATCCATGCTGGAGGAACGAGCCTGCGAGTGACGAAGCATCCGGATGTGGCGGGGTCTGACAACTTGCAGTCGATTGCTGACAGCTTGCCCGCCGTGTTACACTCTTCAGACGGAGGAGTCCTATGAAAAAGCGCGTGTTTTCCGGCGTCCGCCCTACCGGGCGCCTGCACATTGGTAATTATCTCGGAGCGATCAAAAATTATGTCGCTCTGCAGGGCGAGTTTGACTGCGTTTACTGCGTTGTGGATCTGCATGCCCTTACCACACTTGAAGATACCGCCCTGCTTCAGTCCAACATTCGTGAAGGTATGCTGGACATGCTGGCCGCCGGTCTTGACCCACAGAAGGCGGTCATTTTTGTGCAGTCACACGTGCCGGAAATTAACGAACTTTTCACCCTGCTGGGCATGGTGACGCCTCTAGGCTGGCTGATGCGCGTGCCCACCTTCAAGGAAAAAGCGCGCATGCATCCGCAGAATGTCAATTACGGGTTAGTGGGTTATCCGGTGATGATGACGGCCGACATTGTACTCTACAAAGCCGACGTGGTGCCGGTGGGTGAAGATCAGTTGCCGCATCTGGAGCTGGCGCGTGAAATCGTGCGCCGCTTCAACGAGCATTTCGGGGATACTTTCCCTGAGCCTCAGGCGCGGCTGACCACTTTTCCCATGGTGGTGGGACTGGACGGTCAGTCAAAGATGAGCAAGAGCCTTAACAATCATATCGAGATTGCCGCCACCGCTGAAGAAACAACCAAGAAAATCATGTCGGCGGTCACTGATCCGGCGCGCAAGCTGCGTTCAGACCCCGGACACCCAGAGGTGTGCAACGTATTCAAGCTACGCAGGCACTTTGAGCCGGAGGTTATTGCCTCGCTTGATGCCGACTGCCGCACTGCTAAAATCGGTTGTGTTGACTGTAAGAAGTCGCTTGCCGCGGCTGTCAATAATTACTTTGCTCCCCTGCGTGCCCGCAGAGCCGAACTCGCAGCCATTCCAGGCTATGTGGAAGAGGTGATGGCCGACGGCGCAAGGCAGGCGCGTGTTATCGCCTGCAGGACTATGGAGGAAGTAAAAAAGAAAATGGGGTTGATATAAACTATTTTGCATGGAGGCAGTATGGACGCCATTCAGGCTATTCTCTCACGCCGCAGTATCCGCAGATACACCGATAAAAAAGTCCCCGATGACGCGATAAAAACTCTGCTTGAGGCGGCCATGGCGGCACCTTCCGCCAACAACAAGCAGCCCTGGCATTTCGTGGTCGTCACCGACCGGAAGATTTTGGATGCCGTGCCGGCCTTTCATCCCTACGCGAAGATGTTGTTTGAGGCAACAGCCGCCATTCTTGTCTGCGGCGATGAGAGCGTTGAAACCACCGGAAGTTTTTTGATTCAGGGATGCTCTGCCGCCGTGCAGAATATTCTTGTTTCTGCGAACGTGCTGGGACTGGGGACGGTATGGCTGAGTTCCCATCCGCGCGAGGAGCGCATGGACGGTTTTCGCGAACTGTTCAGGCTGCCAGCGGGAGTTATCCCCGTGGCTTTAATCTCCATCGGCTACCCTGCCGAAGAGAAGCTGCCCTCCGGCAGATACGACGAGTCTCGGGTGCATTGGAATAGCTGGTAAATCTTCGAGTTGCATGGCACGGCACGCCGTGTCTCTACTTGCGCCGGATGGTTTCGATGAGCGTCTTGTCGTAGTTGAAGAGCAGGCAGTAAATCATCATCGCCACGAAGACAATGTTGGGGATGCGCGCCAGCCAGTCGCCGCGCTCGGCGCCCAGCCCCAGCATCAACAACCCGATACCGAATACAAACGCCCCGACAAGTCCTATTTTCACCAGCCGACCCTTATTGAGAACCAAAAAGCCCAGGATCAGCTCGATGGCGGCGAAGAGGATGATAAACCACACCATATGAGGGATGACGGCATCCGTCCAGAAGTTTCGCAGGAAGTCCGGCCAGGCGTAGCGTCCGCCCAAGTGATAGCCCTCGGGGTCGGCCACACCAAAGATGCCGTTGATAATCACCCCCGCTATGAAGATGCAACCCCAGAACAGCCGCATGATATTGGCGGCCTTTTGCATATTATCTCCGGCGCTTTTCGACGAATCTCTTGATTCTGGCAAGCGCCTCTTCCAGTTCAGGCATAGCCGTGGCGTAGCAGCAGCGCACGTATCCTTCGCCGCACTCGCCGAAAGCTGTGCCCGGCACCACCGCTACCTTTTCCTCCTGAAGCAGCTTCTCGGCGAATTCCTCCGATGTCATGCCGGTGATGCCGATATTTGGGAAGGCATAGAAGGCACCTTTTGGCTCAAAGCAGGAAAAACCGATGTCGCGCAGGCCTTTTACGAACATCAGTCGCCGGCGGTTGTAGTCGGCCACCATCTCGCGTACGCTTTCCTCGCCACCTTTCAGGGCTTCAAGCGCTGCCACCTGCGCCATGGTAGGGGCACACATGACAGTGTACTGGTGAATCTTGGTCATGGCGGCGATGACCTCACGTGGGCCGGCGGCATAGCCTATGCGCCAGCCGGTCATGGCGTAGGCTTTCGAGAATCCGCCGAGCAGGATGGTGCGTTCCTGCATGCCGGGCAAGGAGGCGAAGCAGGTGTGTTCCATGCCGTACACCAGTCGGGCATAAATTTCATCTGATATCACCAGCAGGTCGTGCTTGTCGGCAATTCCGGCGATAGATGCCAGTTTTTCGCGCGGCATGACGGCGCCGGTTGGGTTGGAGGGATAGCCGCTCAGGATGGCTTTGGTGCGGGGGGTGACGGCGGCTTCTATATCGGCAGGAGCAAGCTCGAAATTGTTTTTTTCGCTGGTGGCGATTTGCACCGGCCTGCCGCCGGAGAGGAGTACCGCCGCCGGATAGGCTACGTAACAGGGTGTTTGCATGACAACTTCATCGTTGGGGTCAATCACGGCGCGCATGACCAGATCCAGCGCTTCGCTGACGCCCACGGTTATCAGGATTTCCGTATCCGTGTCGTATTTTAGCCCGTATGTGCGCTCAAGGTGTTTAGCCAGTTCCATCCGCAGTTCTGGCATACCGAGGTTGGAGGTGTACATGGTGCGCCCCTTCTCCAGCGAATAGATGGCAGATTCGCGGATGCGCCAGGGAGTGGCGTAGTCAGGCTCTCCCACCCCCAGCGAGATGACGTCGTCCATGGAGGCCAGCAGGTCGAAGAACTTGCGGATGCCGGAGGGCGCGAGCGCGCCCACCCGCTGTGAAACGAGGGGTTTTTTTATGCTTGGGCAGTCATTGGCAGGATTCATAGGACTCAATTGCTAGAGGATGACTGCCTGTCGCTTGTTTTCCTCTGCGCTTTCGAAGATTTCGCCGTCTTCCTTGTACTTTTTGAGTACGAAGTGGGTGGCGGTGGCGGTGACGCCCTCAATGGGAGCCAGTTTGCTGGTGACGAATTCGGCAACTTCTCTCATGCTGCGCCCTTCCACGATGACCGCCAGATCATAGGCTCCGGCCATAAGGTAGACTGTTTTAGCCTCGGCGAACCTGTAGATACGCTCGGCAATGGCGTCAAAGCCTACGCCGCGCTGGGGAGTAATCTTGACCTCAATGAACGCCCAGACATGCTCGTTGCCGGCCTTGTCCCAGTTGATAAGAGTCTTGTATTTGACAATGGTGCGGTCGGCCTCGGCCTGTTTGATGTCCTGCTCCACCTGTTCTTCGGTGGCGCCGGTCATGGCGGCAATCTGCGCGGGTGAAAGCCGCGCGTCTTTTTCCAGTATCTTGAGGATTTCCCTGTTTAACATAAAACACCTAGAATGAGGATTTAAAACTGTATTATAGCAGAATGAGAGGCGGAGCGTTCAGTGATATTAACGCCATTTTATCAAACCAGGGAGAGGCTATTTTACCAAGGCATAATAATCGCTTTTACACGTAGCGCAATGCCGTTGACAATTTGAGTTTGTTATTCTGTTGCTTACCGCAAGGCGGCATCTACTTTGCCAATGAATGCGTATACTGTGTCCGGCACATATCCATTGTACCCATCACCCGTAAACACATATATCGGTAGCAGATAGTCATTGCACGTACTGTGCGAAAAATGAAGGTCAATGCCAGTAATCGCCAAGCTGGATAACAACCGGTAATTAACTATGCATTCGAGATTGTCAGTATCTGGGGGCACCTGACTCGAGAGATAATTTTCAAGGATTCCATAAGCATAGTTAATATCTTTTAGCGGCACATCAAAAGCTGGTTTAAGGGTATATTTGTTGGTTTGCACACTTAAAACGATGCCATTATCTCCAATCGCAATGCTGACGCCGCCACCAGAAATTACGATCCCACCTATCGCAACATGGAATTCTACACTGGTGCCAGTCACGTATGATACGGTGGAAACTCCATTGTCTATCTCTCTCACTTCACCAGCGGGAGATGTTGTTATGCCCACAACATTTTTCGGATACAGGCCATGGTCATTAAGCCATTTTTCAGCAATGGCGATGCAATTTTCATCAGAAGGCAGGTTTTTAGGTTTTTCTAAGAAATAATTATTGTCGGTTATTGAAATGGAACCATTAAGCCCGATTATAAGAGTCTGGTCTTTGTTGACGTACGAATAAACCATTCTCTTGTCGCCTTCCGGCATCTGCCAAGGTTCTTCTGAAAACCCAAGCTGTTTTGCCAAATTAGAGGCATAGCTTTCACTGACAACCGGTCGAACTATTTCATATACAGTAAGTTTGTGCGGAAAGTCAGGGAAGCCAGTGTTTAGAGCTATGTTGACAGGTGGAGCATCATGATTTCCAAGCACTACTACATCTTCAAACACATATGGTATCTCATGCGTTTTTGAGCATGCCGGCAAAACGAGGCAGGCTATTACGAACAAACCGCAGACAATTCCTGTCAATTTTCTATTCACGGTGGTTCTCCTTATCTCGCGGTATAAAGATACTTGGTGCTATCCACGGTGATCGTACTGTTGTACGAATTTATATAGTCAAAGTAAACAGAAGCTTCTTCCACAAGTGTGCGCGGAAGGTTGTTGTTATGAATTCCATCGTAGGCTTTGGATGTATCGTAAAATGAATGTGTATAAGTCCAGCACATATTGGACTTAGCAGCAGATAATCTTGGCGTATTCGGTGTTTTGGTCACCGTAGTCTGTCCAACGCTTCTTGCAAATCATTCGCCAGCTCCGAAATAAACTCCACTGTTTTGCCTGTTGATGGCAGCGCGAAACTGAGCCTGTGGGCGTGCAGAAACTGCCGTCCGACGATGTCCGCATTGCCGCCGTAGGTGGCATCCCCCGCAACCGGATGGCCGATAGAGGTGAAATGCACGCGTATCTGATGTGTTCTGCCGGTTTCTGGGCGGGCTTCGACCAGTGTGTATCCGGGGAGATATTCCATCACGCGGTACGCCGTGCGTGCGCTGCGTCCGCGGGAGGTTACCGTCATTTTCTGGCGGTGGGAGCGGTCGCGCCCTACTGGCGCGTCTATAATTCCTTCCGGCGGCGTTAGCCTGCCGGTGACGAGTGCGATATATGTCTTTTTTACCGTGCGCGAGCGGAACTGCGCCGCCAGATTTTCGTGCGCTTGCGGTGTTTTGGCAACCACAATCAATCCGGAGGTGTCCTTGTCCAGCCGGTGTACGATGCCAGGGCGGACGGAGTCTCCACCGGAGATGGACGGCAGGTGTGCCAGCACGGCGTTGGCCAGCGTGTGCGCCGGGCTGCCCGGGGCTGGATGCACGGTCATGCCGGCTGGTTTGTCCACCACCAGCAAATCGGCATCCTCGTAGACAATTTTGAGCGGAATGTCTTCGGGTTGAATCCCGTCCGGGGCTGATGGAGGTGGTACCTCTACGGCCACTATGTCGCCGCTCTTAGGCCTGACGCCGGAGCGGGTGGGGACGCCGTTAAGTGTGACACAGCCGTTTTCTATGAGTCTTTGCGCAGCGGAGCGCGTCAACTCAGGGACATGGCGGGTGACGAAAATATCGAGACGCTCGCCGTCCTGTTCAGCTTTGAGGAGGTACTGATTTGTCATCGCTGACTTCCAGTCGGTAGGAGGCGCGTATCAGGTTGACTGCCATTATGATGCCGCCGACTACCAGCGAGGAATCGGCTATGTTGAAATCAGGGAATCCCCCAACATGGATAAAGTCGGTGACTCGTCCGGTGGCGGCGCGGTCGATAAGATTACCGATAGTGCCGCCGAGTATCAGCCCCAGCGCCGCGACGGAGGTTTTCCAGCGCAGGAAATCCCATTTTTTGTAGAGTACCAGCGCGATGTACAGTGCTGATGCCGTGCCGATGCAGGAGATGGTAACCAGCAGGACGCGGGCGTCTTGGAGAATGCCGAAGGCGGCGCCGGTATTTTCGCCGTGGGTGATACGGAAAAAGCCGCTTTCCGGCCACGACCCACCCAGCGGGATATTGGCTCTTACCAACAGCTTGGTGACGCGGTCAAGGATAATTGAGGTTGCGGCGATTATCCAAAAAACCGGTGGAATACGCAACTTAGCGGGCATTTCTGGCGTCGCTCATGCATAGCCGGGCCGTCGGCATGGCCTCCAAGCGGGCCGCCTCAATGGGTTGGCCGCATTTATCGCACTTGCCGTAGCTGCCGTCATCAAACTTCTTTAATGCCGCATTGATGCCGGCAATCTGGTCGATAACACGTTTCTCCTGTGCCAGCATGTTCTCAAGGTCGGCGGTTTCGGAGGCCTCCTCTTCGCGTTTGCCGAAGGGGCTGCCCTCGCGCCGCTCCTTCGAAGAGCGGCTGGCGCGGATTTCCGCCAGCTGTTCGGTGAGGCGCAGAAGGTCTTTCTCAAGCCTCTGTTTAAGCAATCTCAGAGTAATGTCGGTCATCGCTTTCTCCTGCGATTGTGATTACCAGCTGCCTGTACATGCGGTTGAGTTATTCTGAAAGACAGGCAGAATACCAAACTGTCTTATCGGATTAGCCGACAGGCAAAAACAAACTCCCTACGATTATGGAACCGCAGAACCATCCGTATCGTTTTGAATAAACGCAAACGCATGTTACTGGCCTTAGTTTAACTCATTCATTGTTATTGTTCAACAACGTGTACTCGTTCAGGCGATTTGTGGCACAAGGCCGAAAGTAATCAGTGGTCAGTTATGAGTTTGGAGTGATGAGTCTCGCACAAGTCCATCCTGGAGGGAGCGCAGCGACCGAAGGATCTGGTGGCGGGGGTAACCATCCACCGCCACCTCCGGATGCTTCGTCACTCGCAGGCTCGTTCCTCCAGCATGGATTTACGCCCAAGTCCATCCTAGGGTCTCGCCTAGGCGGGGACGAAGGATCTGGCGGCGGGGGGGTAATCATCCGCCACCTCCTCCGGATGCTTTGTCACTTGCAGGCTCGCTCCTCCAGCATGGATTTATGACCAAGTCCATCCTGGAGGAGAGGTGCCAGTTACTACTCTCCGCCTCCTCCGGATGCTTCGTCACTTGCAGGCTCGCTCCTCCAGCATGGATTTACGACCATGACCATCCTGTTGGTGACACAAGGCCGAAAGTAATCAGTTTTCAGTTTCGCACAAGTCCATCCTGGAGGGAGCGCAGCGACCGAAGGATCTGGTGGCGGGGGTAACCATCCACCGCCTCCTCCAGATGCTTCGTCACTCGCAAGCTCGTTCCTCCAGCATGGATTTATGACCAAGTCCATCCTGGAGGGAGCGTGGCGACCGAAGGATCTGGCGGTGGGGGGTAATCATCCGCCACCTCCTCCGGATGCTTCGTCACTCACAAGCTCGCTCCTCCAGCATGGATTTACGACTGTCCGTGATTGCGGGGCAAGCCCGCAATGACACGGCCAAAATGTCATTCCATCCACAAAACTCATCACTCAAAATCCAACCCCTGTTATCAATCCTCTCCACACTCGCGTCCGTTCATGCTAGAATATGCGTGCATGAGAGAGATACAGGCTCCCGATGTTACCCGCGCCGTGGCGGAACTGGCGCAGCGCGCCAATTTTGAGCTTGGCGGTGATGTTGTCCGGCTGCTCGAGGCGGCGCGTGAACGAGAAGTTTCTCCAATTGGGCGGGAGGCGCTTGCCCGCCTACTGGAAAACGCGCGCCTGGCGAAGGACGAGCGCTTGCCTCTCTGTCAGGACTGCGGAATCGCCGTCGTTTTCCTTGAACTCGGACAGTATGCGCATATCACCGGTGGCGATCTTTACGAAGCGGTCGCCGACGGTGTGCGCTGTGGTTACAGAGATGGCTTCCTTCGCAAATCAATGGTGGCGCGCCCCTTTTCAGCGCGTATAAATACGGGCGACAATACACCTCCTGTCATTCATGTGGAAATTGTGCCAGGCGACAGGCTCAGAATCGCCTTCATGCCTAAGGGTGGCGGCGCTGAGAACATGAGCCGCCTCGTCATGCTCAAGCCGGGGGCGGGCGAACATGGCATTACGGATGCGGTCGTCTCCGCCGTGCGGGACGCCGGCGGTAATCCCTGCCCTCCACTGATTATCGGACTGGGCATCGGTGCCACCGCCGAGAAGTCACTCGAAATTGCCAAAAAGGCGCTGCTGCGGCCGGCCGGGGAACCCAACTCTGATGTTGAAACGGCGGAGCTGGAGCGCAAGGTTTTTGATGCCGTTAATATGACCGGGGTGGGACCGCTGGGTATGGGGGGAGGCGTAACCGCCATCGCCGTTCATGCCGAAGTGTATCCCTGCCACTTTGCCAGTCTGCCGCTGGCTATAAATCTGCAGTGCCACAGTGCCAGACATGCTGAGGTGACGTTGTAGTATGACGGGATTGAAAGTAGGCTTACCACTGGATGAAAGCGTGCGTAAAACACTGCGTGCCGGAGACGCTGTTTTGCTTTCAGGTGTGATTTACACCGCGCGCGACGCCGCTCACAAACGCATGGCGGAAGCGCTCGAAAAAGGCGTGGAACTGCCATTCGACATCAACGGGCAGACAATCTATTACATGGGGCCTGCTCCGGCGCGCCCCGGGGCTGTCATTGGTTCCTGCGGGCCGACTACCAGCGGGCGCATGGATGCTTATACGCCGCAGCTGCTGGAGGCGGGGCTGGCTGCCATGATCGGCAAGGGGGAGCGCTCTGCCGGAGTCAGGGAGGCTATCCGAAAAGCCGGCGCGGTGTATTTCGTTACTTATGGCGGGGTGGGTGCCCTGCTGTCTAAAGCGGTGCGCAAGGCTGAGGTGGTGGCATATCCTGAACTGGGTGCCGAGGCAATTATGCGTCTTGAGGTGGATGATTTTCCGGTTATCGTGGCCAACGACATGCACGGCGGCGACCTTTTCAGCGAGCAGATTTCAAAATACCGTCGCGGGTAGGAGAAGGTTTAAGTATGCAAGATTATTAAAAACAAGACGTCAAGTGGCTTTTTTGCTCAAAAACAAAAACCAACTGGAATTCCAATGGGTTTTGGACGTAATGCAGCTGAGAGTCAGGACACATCATTGCCATAGTTATTGATATAAAGATTACTGAGAATAGAGCGGAGATTTGACTTAGACTTTTTATACTGTTAGAGTTTACATATAAGATGAACAACCTCTAGAGAATATTTACAGGCGAGGTGTCGCAGGCGGGCTTTCTTATGATGAATAAGACGCAAAAACGCAGAGAACCTTCAGCAACCAGTATTGTCCGTGGTGTTTCAACGGCACGGGTGTCTGGTTGCTTTATTGTTTTTAGGGGGAAAGCAATATGAAGCGATTAGGCCTAAAGTTGGGTTTGGTAATGGCCGTTGTGGTTTTGATGGTGGGCGGCCTTGCCGGATGTGGGGCAAGTGAGTTGGGTGCTGACACATCAACCAAAAGAGGAGGTGTTAGATATAGCATTAAAAGCAAGGGCACCAAATTCAACATTGATAACGTGACACTGGACTTGTATTACGGACACAATTACACTAACCCAACCAGCACGTTTCAATATAATTATGAGAAACATGAATTTGTCAGTTTTGCATTGTACTTTTGCGATGGGCAGTATTACCAATCAAATTACGAATTCGAACTACCCTTTTTTTATACAACCCCTCGTGTATATAGTGACTATACTGATGTTGAAGGGCATTATTTAGTAAAAGAACTTTCTCTTGATGAATTTAGTTCCGGTGAGTATTACGTCAAATTCAATCCTATTTTTGGCTATAAGTTCAACCACCGTGAAACCATAACCGTACCAAGAGGCGTGTTTGAAAGGGAAAGCGGCTCGTTTGTGTTTAAAGTGGCTGGGGTGTTCTCTTTAAAAGATGATGGTGGGGAAGACTATGGCGATGGCGGCTACATCGTATTAAATTCAAACTGCATATATGTTCGTTACGATTATGTAGACGAACAAACCATTCTTTTATCGAAGCCTAACGATAGGCTGCGTTAGAAATAAACAACAGGAGGGATACCGTGAAAATCAAAAAGCTCCAACAGGTCATAGCTCTTATGCTAGCCGGCATGATGCTATTCAGCTCCGCTATGCTATCGTAACTGGGGAGAAAGCAATGAATGACTGTATATTCTGCAAAATTGCCGCAGGGGAGATTCCCTGCACCAGCGTTTTTGAAGACGAACGCGCCCTGGCCTTCCGTGACATCAATCCTCAAGCGCCGGTGCATGTGCTGGTAATTCCCAGAAAGCACTATAAAAACCTTACTGCACTCGATGCATCAGATCATGATCTGATGCGCCATCTGCTGCATGTCGCCAATGTCGTAGCTATTGAAGAAGGTATCGCCATGGATGGCTACCGTGTGGCGGTTAACTGCGGTTTGCAGGGTGGGCAGGTGGTGCAGCACGTGCATTTCCACGTGCTGGGGGGCAGACAGCTTTCCGGCGAACTGGGCTAGGACCTAGCCGCGCCCACTATATCTGAGAGATTCGCTATTCCGCTGGCGCGCAGATAGCGCTCCAAACCATCCACGATGTCCGTGGCGGCGCAGGGGTTGATGAAAGTTGCGGTTCCCACTTCAACCGCGCTGGCTCCTGCCATGATGAACTCCAGAGCATCTTCTGTGGTGGAGATGCCGCCGCCGCCGATGACTGGGATTTTCACCGCCCCTGCCACCTGGTATACCAGCCACAACGCCACGGGTTTAATCGCCGGCCCGGAAAGTCCGCCAGTGACATTCGCCAGGACGGGTCTGCGTTTCTTGATATCAATTACCATGCCTTTGAGGGTGTTTATCAGCGATACGGCGTCGGCGCCGGCTTTTTCGACGGCGGTGGCAACCCTTACGATGTCTGGGGCGGAAGGAGTTAGTTTGACGATGATTGGAAGCGTTGTGCTTGCTCTGACTGCGGTTACGACCTCGGCGGCGGATTCGGGACGGGAGCCGAACTCAATGCAGCCGTGTGCCACGTTGGGGCACGAAATGTTGATTTCAAGCCCGCTTATACCGTGGACTCCATCCAGCTTTTGCGCCAGCCGGGCGTAATCTTCAATGCTTTCGCCAGCGATATTGACGATGACCGGCACCCTCCAGCCAGCCCACAATGGGGCTTTATCGCGAATCAGGGCGTCCACGCCGATGTTTTGCAGTCCGATGGCGTTGAGCATACCGTCGGGTGTTTCGGCAAGGCGCGGCTGGGGATTTCCCTGCCGCGGAGCCAGCGTTGTGCCTTTGCAGATGATGGCACCCAGCCGCTGAATGTCGCACAGGCCGTCCAGTTCGTCTCCGTAGCCAAAAGTGCCGGAGGCGGTCATGACAGGGTTGACAAGCGCAAGGCCGCGCTTATTGTGCGGTGCGATGTTGACGGATAGGTCTGGAACTTGAGTGTTCAAAGTGAGATAATTATAGCCATATGCGGGGCGGGCGGCAATTAGCAGTTAGCTTTCGGCTTCACACTTCCCGCAACCGTCTTTGCGTTGTTTTGTTGGTGTTAGAGGTTGCTTCCCTATGGAGACTGCCCATTGGTGGAATTTTTATGCGTTTTTCCGCTGCGCCTTTTATATTCGTACAAGGCGGCTACAACAACCATGATTGTGCCGCAAACCAATAAATAGACCCACCAACTGATACTCGTCCAGAAATCTTTGGAGAGATAAATCGCGGACACCAGGAGTGTAACTGCCGCCAGCGCAAACCACCGGCGTCTTTTAAGGAAAAAGCTGGCAAACAGCAGTATTGCCACAATGGCGCCAAGCAGTATTGCATCAAAAAGCACGTTGTCGCCGGTGACAATATCGCCGAATTGTACGATAACGGCGAAAACAGAAGCCGTAAACATGCCATGCCGAGCAAATATACTTCTGCGCCAAATCATACTAAGAATGGCCGTGGCAATCAACATTATGCTAAGAGAGAACTCTGTTTCAATAAGGTTTGGCAGCGTAAAATATGGCTGCGTCCACACCGCTATCGCACCGAGAACCGTGACAACGCTCAATATGAACTTATTAAAAGACTTGTACCCTGCAGAAATATTTCTGCCGAAAAAGCTCAAAACATATACTATGGTCAGTAAAAGCGCGCCGTGGCCAATTTTGGTGTTGGATACCCCCAGAAGTACCGGGGATGCCCAAAACACGAATGGCGTTATCGCGCCAGACAGGCTCAGGTAATCGAAAAATTTACCCTGCTTTGTTTGACGCAGGAGATATTTGCCAAAGAGCAGCCTCCCAAGTATGAGCATCACAGCAAACATGATGCCTGTGGTGAGCAGCGGTACGTAATATTTGTCCCCACCGTAGCTGAAGCCGCTTAACTGGGAACTTCCCAAGAGCGCAATCGCCCAAAGTGAAACCACTCCGATAAAATTCATGGCATTTTGCTTTGCAAGGAACAGCGAAAAGATGGATAACAGCGCGATTGCCACAGCCGCCACAATACCGCTGGGATGATTGAGCGCAGTATATTCAATGATGCAAAAAACGGCACAGAAGTTCAGCAGGATGGCGGATATGCTTGCCAGTTGGGGAAGAACAGGTTGTTTTTTACGAATGTATGCTATTACTGGCACAATCATTACTACTGTCGCAGAGAGTGCAAGTATATTCAGCAGGATAAACCAGCTGGGGTTTGTGTAGCTGAGCGCAAACATAAAAGGCGAAAGTGCCAAGGTAAACCCGCCAAGCCAGACCCACAGGCTCTGATACGCCCCGTTTTTATATCCGGCGTAAAACACCGCGGCTGAGTAAAGCCCGAGTGAAAGCATATACCAACCCGCAAGATAAGAGTCGGCAAATATCATCACCTGACACCAGATGCCTCCCCATAGCATGACCGCGATATTAAAACTGTCGGAGAAGCGCTTTTGCAGTACGCCGGTTTTCAAGAAGTTCAGTGCGGCACCGGCAGCTGCAACAGCCGCAAATGTGAGAAATGCCGCGACATATTCCGCGCCAGGCCCCGGCGGCGGCCATTCCAATACGTTTGACGCCATGTGCCTGGTGATGCTCATGATAGGGGCGCATAAGCCCAGAAGAACGAATGGTACCAGATACACGAAGGATCTGGCATAGTCCTTCTCTCTGTCTGTTCCGATGACCGTGCAAATGACAGCGAGTATGGTTATAGAAACAATCATCCACCACGTGTGAAACAAGTCGTTCCAACATGATGGAAGCCACAACAGGATCAGACAGGCAAGTAAAGGCGCGAAAATGACATCGGACAGCATAGTCCTTATCTTGACACCGAATATTTTAGGTGCGAAGCGGAAGACGAAAAACAGCACACCCAGACCGATGGCCATAAAAACAACTCTGTCATCGATGCTAGTAAAACTTCCAAACAACAATACTGCGATGTTCCGCAAAAACCAGACCGCGGCAATGGAATAGCCGGCCAGAAACACCCATCTGGCTTTTGATGGGTTGATAACACTAAAGGTATAAGCGGCAAAAAGCACAAATATTGCCAGCAGATGAAAGATTGGCGCTGTTTCATCATAGGCAAAACTGAGCAGAAAACCCAATAAAACATTCAGGTAGGAATAAATTTGTAAGTGGTGGTAAATTCTGCCGCTGCGGCGGTGCCTTAACAGCAGAATACACGCAAGCGACAGCGCGGAAATGGCAAAAATAGCCACCGGGGCGCCGCCGCCAACGAGCCTTGCCGCGAACCATACAGTGGCGGTTGTCGAGAATCCAGCTAAATAAACGAATACCGCTGATTTATAGCGCCATGCCCCGAATGCACTGGCGCAGGCGAACAGGGCTAAACAGGTCGTCCAGATGGCATAGACTCCCCCGCCGCTAAACGTATACCATTCGCCCATGATGGCAAATTGGCTTATTGCCAAAAAGGCAACGGGAATGAAAAAGCATCCCAGATAATAAAATGCTCTGCCGGTTAAACTCAATTTGAGAATCTTATCGGTAATGATCGACACGGCGATGAAAAATATTGGCAAAGTGAAAATAATCAGAGCGCGCAACTGATTAGACAGCGTATTCCACGTTGTTGTCGCAAAAATTGTGCCCGCCGTCAAGATGAACAATACACCGAGATACAATACTATCGTGGCCATGCTGAGTTTTTGCCAGGGAGGCGGCACATCCTCAGGCTTTGATATCGAAACTGGAGTCAACGCAGTTTTGTGCGCCGGTTGAGGAATTTGTGTTACTTCAGGGGTGGAAGCAGCGGCTAATTTCGCTCCGCAGAATTTGCAGTAGTTAGTTGCCTGTGGTGTCGAACCAGACGATATTTTCGCCCCGCAGGACCTGCAATAAGAGATGGTATACCCTGATGGGGGAGCGGCTGTCGGCGGTATAACCTGAGCGGATGGAGCAGCGGTATCTGGCATATCCGCCTTCGGGTGGCTTGTATCAGATGTGGCCTTTTCTAAACTATTGAGGCGTGATAGAAGGTAATCTATACGAGTCTCGCGTTCTTTTACCTTACTTCGTTCACTGAAATACAGAGTGAAAAAAACGATAGACAGAATCAACCATACAGAACCCATCGTAACTCTCCGTGCGAGTATTTTATCCGCAGCCAGCGGCATGAACTCACAAAGGAACACATTGTCAGCTGCTGCAGTTTAACAGGAACCGGCGTCCGGTTCAAGCGGTTGTACTCGTTCAGGCGGTTGGTGACACAAGGCCGAAAGTAATCAGTGGTCAGTTATGAGTTTCGTACAAGTCCATCCTGGAGGGAGCGCAGCGACCGAAGGATCTGGCGGTGGGGAGACGTAATCATTCACTACCCATCCAGATGCTATGACCAAGTCCATCCTGGAGGGAGCGTAGCGACCGAAGGATCTGGCGGCGGTGAGTCGTAACAATCCACCGCCCCACCGGATGCTTCGTCATTCGCAGGCTCATTCCTCCAGCATGGATTTATGACCAAGTCCATCCTGGAGGGAGTACAGCGACCAAAGGATCTGGTGGAGGGGAGACGTAACCATCCGCTACCACTCCGGATGCTTCGTCACTCGCAAGCTCGTTCCTCCAGCATGGATTTACTTGCCAGTGGGCAAGATCTCCCTTTCTGCCAAAGGGAGAAGTGTTTAGGTCAAGCCTCGAGTGACGCGATGAAAAATAAAGAAAGAGGCCTGTCAATTGACAAGCCTCTTTGAATGAAAAAGATGGGATATGGGAGAACTTTGCAGCAAGTACAGCCGCTACTGCCCCCGTTCCAGTTCCCTTTCCCTAATAGCCTTGGCTTCCTCATACCACTCTGCATGATCAATCCTGTCCTGGCGCACATCTTCAATCAGAATGCTCAGGTCAATGCCGTCATATCTGGCGCAACATGGTTGAGCTGACAGAGACATCAACTTATTCTTTCCGTCAACCAGAAACACGCTTTCTTCAAATGCGGTGGCCATATACTGGTCAAGGCTATTGGAATAGATTAGCACCAGAACGTACGTATTGCCCTTTTTCACCTTTGTCTGGTAGCTGTCGCCAACTCCACCCTGCCTGTAGCTGATGATATCGCTGGAC
>WREQ01000021.1 GCA_009779255.1 Dehalococcoidia bacterium | reverse complement strand
TTAACTGAGCAGGTGTTGAACGATTAGTTGTAGTGCCATCACCCAGTTGGCCATAGGAGTTGCCTCCCCAAGCCCAAACTGTACCATCGCTTTTCAGCGCTAAAGAGTAATTGTTTCCTCCTACGACAATGCTTGCTCCGCTCAGCCCGTTTACCTGAACAGGCGTAGAGCGGTTTGTAGTGGTTCCATCGCCCAATTTGCCGTATCCGTTACCTCCCCAAGCTAAAAGCGTGCCGTCGTTCTTAATCGCAAATGCATGATAATGGCCTGCTGCAATAGCACTTACGTTACTCAAACTTGATACCTGCCCGGGCCTGTTGCGGTTTGTGGTAGTGCCATCACCTAGCTGTCCGTCATTTCGTCCCCATGTCCAAACGCTGCCGTTACTTTGTTGTGCTATGCAGAATTGAAAGCCTACCGAGATGGATGCCACAGCGCCAAAAGCAGCGCTCGATGAAGCCATTACCTGAACAGGTACAGAGCGATTAGTAGTAGTGCCGTCGCCTAACTGGCCATAGTAGTTATCTCCCCAAGCCCAGACTGTGCCGTCACTTTTCAATGCGACCGAGTGCTCATATCCGGCTCCGATAGCACTCACGCCGCTCAGCCCAATTGCCTGAACAGGCGTAGAGCTGTTTGTAGTAGTGTCGTTGCCTAATTGGCCAGAGGAGTTATTTCCCCAAGCCCAGACTGTGCCGTCACTTTTCAAAGCTAGGGAATGATATTCACAACCCCCAGTGATGGCAATCACATTGGTTAAACCGGATACTTGCACAGGCGTTGAACGATTAGTAGTAGTACCGTCACCCAACTGTCCAGAGCCGTTATATCCCCAAGCCCAGACTGTGCCGTCGCTTTTCAAAGCCAGGGAATGCAATTCACCGGCCGATATAGCAATTACATCATTCAGCCCGCTTACCTGCACAGGCGTGCGATCTGTCGTATTGCTGTCACCCGTTGCAGTAGTGCTACTACTACCTGAAGTAGTACCGTTGCCCAATTGGCCATAATTATTCTGGCCCCAAGCCCAGACTGTGCCGTCATTTTTCAACGCCAGGGAATGCCGTGCACCTGCTGCAATCATGGGTTCTGTGGAGATGGCCGCACTTGCTTTTGATTGCGTTAGAGGCACAACAGCCATTGCCAGTAGGGCTACTATCAACGCAGCAGCCAGCAGTGTTGACATCCATCGCCTTGTCATACCGGACATACCATACATCGTTCCCATTTGGTCAGCCTCCTGTTAATTCAGTTTCATGGAGTGATACATAAATATTATTAAATATGGAATATGAACACAGTGTAATCTCACTACAACTGCCCTGTCAATAGTTCTTTTCTGCTATGTAGCAAATTGGAGCATGTTGACATCCCCCGTAGCGCGCAGGTATTTTTGGCAGGCGATTCATCCCATACAGAGACTGATTTGATGGACTTTGAAAGTCAACCGATCGTGCAGAAAAAATTCAAAACCGGTGCGATTTAAAAATCTTATTCATGGTATAATAACTGCAAGCGCTATCCGCAGCGCGTTGGAAAATTTTTTGAAACGAATGGTCTTCAGGTGCTGTTATCCGCTCCAGAAGCATCTGCTTTCCTCGGGGCTGATTGCCGCCGTTTTTGAATTCCGGCACCATGTCGTAGTAAACTGTTCACAAAATCAAAGGTGCGACCTGTACAGGAGTAAATGTGGCAGATAAAGATGTCAGACTGACATCGCTCGCCCGCTATTCTGGGTGAGGGGCAAAACTAAGTCCGGGTGACTTAGCTCAGGCCTTGGGATGTCTTGAAATTCCGACAGACGAAAATGTTCTGGCGGGACTGCACGAGGACGCCGGCGTGTACAAGCTGCGCGACGACCTGGCTATTGTGGAAACGGTGGATATGATTGCCGCAATCGTGGACGAGCCTTACAGCTTCGGGCAGATTGCCGCTGCCAACGCCATTTCTGACATCTACGCCATGGGCGGCAAGCCGATAACGGCCATGAATATCGTCGGTTTCCCTTCGGAGAGTATGGATATATCGGTTCTAGGCAAAATACTGCAAGGTGCGCAGTCGAAACTCAACGAAGCAGGAGTCATCCTGATGGGCGGCCATTCGGTGCGCAACGACGAGGTCAAATTCGGCATGTCAGTCACCGGTATAATTCACCCTGACCACATACTGACCAAAGGCGGCATGAAGGCCGGCGACCAGCTGATTATCACCAAACCCATCGGCACCGGTCTTCTGACCACGGCACTAAAGGCACAAATGCTGCCGGACGATGTGCTGGAGCGATTGATAATACAGATGACCAAACTCAACAATAAAGCCAGCCAGGCGGTGCTTGAGGTGGGGGTGAACGCCTGCACCGACGTCACCGGCTTCGCTCTGCTGGGACATGCCTGCGAAATGGCAGAGGCCTCTGGGCTGTCCATCCAGTTTGATGTAAAAAAGATACCCATGATACCGGAGTCGCTGTCCTTCGCCCGTCAGGGGCTGATTCCCGAAGGCATGTATGCTAACTGGGAATACCGCCAGAACATGGTGCTGGCACCGGCGGTGGATGAAGACACCATGGCGGTACTCTACGACCCGCAGACCTCCGGAGGACTGCTTATCAGCGTGGCGCCGGAAAAAGCCGAAAAAATGCTCTCCCGTCTGCATGAACTGGGCGTTATCGACGCCGTCATCATCGGGCATGCCGTTGGAAAAACCCCCTCGCCCAAGATAATACTGCTATGAGCGCTGCGCGCCGCACAAAAGCCTCTCCAGACCCGGAGCTACGCCGCCTGCCCGCCGTCGAAAAACTGCTTGAAACCCCCGAACTAACTCCTCAGATATCGCTCTATTCCCGCCCGCTGGTAACCGCGGCAGCGCGCTCCGTACTTGCCGAACTCAGGGCTGGCATCAAAAAAGGCCTGCCACCCGCCTCTGACATCCCCAAGCTGATCGTGAGCCACTTGCGCCGCGACTGGCCGGGCTTCATGAGTCCGGTGATCAACGCCACCGGCGTGATTCTGCACACCAATCTTGGGCGCGCCCCAATATCTGTCAAAGCCCTCGAGGCGATATGCTGGCTAGGCGGCGCCTATATGAATCTGGAAAGCGACCTCGCAGAGGGAGGACGCGGACAGCGGACCGGCGACCTGCGCCGACTGATATGCACGCTCACCGGAGCGGAAGATGCCGTAATCGTCAACAACAACGCCGCCGCCGTACTGCTTACGCTGGTGGCGCTGGGGCACGGCGGGGAGGCGATCGTATCACGTGGCGAGTTGGTGCAAATCGGCGGCGGATTCCGCGTGCCGGAAATCATGGAGCAGAGCGGCGTGTCCTTGCGAGAGGTGGGAACCACCAACCGCACCACGCTGAAAGACTATACAAAAGCCCTCAGCGACAGAACAGCGCTTATACTCAAGGTGCACCGCTCCAACTTCGTCCAGAAGGGGTTCACGGGCGAGACGAGCCTGACGGAACTGGCTGGGCTGGCCACACAGTATCAACTGCCACTGATTTACGACATGGGCAGTGGCGCCGTACTGGACACAGCGGATTTCGGACTGGAACCGGAACCAACGGTGCAGGACGCCCTGCGCGGTGGGGCGGATGTCGTCTGCTTTTCCGGCGACAAGCTGCTGGGCGGGCCGCAGGCCGGCATCGCGGCGGGCAAAAAGGAATATATCGCGCCGCTACTGGAGCATCCGTTTCTGCGTGTGGTGCGGCTGGACAAGTTGTCCGCCGCCGCGCTGGTAGCCACGGTTAAAAGCTACCTCGACGGCCGCGCCGCTGCGGAAATTCCGGTGTGGCGCATGATGGCGCTCGCGGAAACGAAAATCAAATCCAGAGCCGGCGCCGTGGCCAGACGATTGAAATCGAATGGTATCGCCGCCGAAGTGATAAAAGGCATCAGCATGGCAGGCGGCGGTACACTGCCAGAGCAAGGACTGCCAACATGGCTCGTCAGCGTCACACCGCACTCCTCGGCGGAATCACTGGCGCGTAAACTGAGACTCTCCGAACCGCCGCTGTTCGCACGCATCGAGAATAACGCCGTGCTGCTGGATATGCGCACGGTTTTCCCTGAGCAGGACGCCCTGCTCGCACCCCTCATCGCTGCGGCGCTGGAGGGCTGAACCGTGCTGACACTCGGCACCGCCGGCCATATCGACCACGGCAAATCATCGCTGGTGAAAGCGCTGACTTCCATCGACCCTGACCGCCTGCCTGAGGAAAAGGCGCGCGGCATGACCATCGACCTGGGCTTCGCCTGGTTCGCCCTTCCCTCCGGTGAAAACATCGGGCTGGTGGACGTACCGGGGCACAGACAGTTCGTGCATAACGTGATTCCAGGACTGTTCGGCATTGACGCCGCGCTACTGGTGGTAGCCGCCGACGACGGCTGGATGCCGCAGACGGAGGAACACCTGCACATCCTTGACTTGCTGGGAATAAAACACGGTATCGTGGCACTCAACAAATGCGACTTGGCCGCCGGACAAGAATGGCTTGACCTGGTAGAAAACGACATCGCCGAGCGTATTGCCGGTAGCGGACTCGCAGGCTCCCGAATCATACGAGTCAGCGCGCGCAACGGTGACGGCATCCCTGAACTTAAAAATACCATCGCGGAGCTGGCGCAAAAATTAACGCCCAGACAGGACACCGGCAAACCACGGCTGCCTGTCGACCGAGTCTTCGTCATCAAAGGCAGCGGCGTAGTAGTCACCGGCACACTGACGGGTGGGACGCTGGCGGCAGGGGACGAGATTTTTGTCATACCGTCAGGAGTACGCGCACACGTCCGCAGTCTCGAAAGCTATAAGCAGGCTGTTCCAACCGCCGCCCCCGGTGTCCGCGCCGCCGTCAATCTTACCGGAATCAAGCGTGAGGATATAAAGCGCGGCGATGTGCTGGTTAAGTCCGCCTCTTACGCTCCGTCGAGCCGCATCATGGACGCAGAGCTGAAACTGCTGGCGGACGCCGCCGCACCGCTAAAAAACATGTCCGAGGCGTTGGTATACCTCGAAACACGCGAACTGACCGCCCGCGCGGCGCTGATTGGAGGCAGAACGCTGGAGCCGGGGGAGACCGGCTTTGTCCAGCTGAGATTCGCGGAAGACGTTACGGCATTCACCGGAGAACGCTTCATCGTAAGGCGGCCTTCCCCTGCCACGACCATCGGCGGCGGCGTCATACTGGACACACAAGCCGCCAGATTCAAGCTAAGCGGGATTCCGACGCGGCAGGCATGGCTTTCCGAACGCAGGAGTCTGGAAACCGATGTCCTGATACTTTCGGAACTGCAAAAACAGCCTTTTACCGAAAGCGCATGGCTGCTGCGCGACAGCCTGTTTTCCCAGCAGGAGATCGACACACACCTTAAACAGCTGGCAGCTGCGGGAAAAATCATCACCGCTGGGGCATACTCCGCCGCACCGTCAACGTGGCAGGCATGGTCGCTGCAACTCCTGTCCGCTGTCGCGGATGCCCATAAAGCGGATCCGCTGAAGGGAGGCACGCCGCAGTCCGCGATGCAGGGGCGGTTGAAAGTCCCAGACGGGATTTTTGAGGGACTGGTGAATGAGCTTATCTCTGCAGGCAAGCTGACGCGGCAGGGCGACACACTGTCGCTACCATCGGACAAACCGGCGCTTTCACCGCAACAGGAGAGCGTGCGCAATGCCATCCTCGACCTGTTCAGAGCCGCGCCGACCTCGCCGCCGACGCTCAAAGAGCTGTGCGGGCGCTCTCCGGAGAGCAAGCAAATAACGCATTACATGATAAAGCAGGGCGAGCTGGCGGATATGGGGGAAGGAATAGTGATGGAGGCGGAGCAGTTCGGAAACATCCGCGACGGGATTATCGCCATACTCAGGCGCGACGGCAGGATTACGATACAGGACGTCAACAAGCTCTTCGGCCTTAGCCGCAAGTACAGCGTACCACTGCTGGCGCATCTCGACCGCCTCGGCGTCACAAGGCGGGATGGGGACACGAGGGTGGCGGGAAAGAACATCTGACCATAACAAACAAGAGCGGCGAGCATCTCAACATCGTAACCGCTGGCACGTAGCCATGCGTGTCCTTTCTTTATTAACCCCGCTAACTTTTTCCCTCCTCCTGCGTTATAATGACAGACGAAGCCGATACTCACAGACTAAGGAGAATCGATGTGAAAAGACTGTTAATCGTGCTGGCATTGATGTCACTGCTGGGCGTGTCAGCCGCGTCATGCAGTGTAACAACGGGGGCAAACCGTGGCAACAACTATTTCAATAGCCAACCGGATGGCACCCACACCGCCAGCCTGCCGCCAAAAGTCCCTGATGGGGCTGAATACGACAGCTTCTTCCCAACACCCACCGTCCCAGAAGACCGCATGATAGTGCGCACCGGCAACACCTCCATAGTAGTGGACAACATCAACGAAGCCATCAACGCCATCACCCGGCTCGCCGAGAACTACTCGGGATATGTGGTTTCCTCCAATATTTGGAAGGACGGCAACCTGGTTTACGGCTCCATCAGCATCCGGGTGCCGTCGACAAGCTACACCGCCGCCGGTGACGCCATCGCCGACATCGCGGTGGAGGTTACCTCGCAGAGTTCAACCAGCCATGACGTCACCGAGGAATACATCGATCTGTCGGCGCGCCTGTCCACCCTTGAGTCCACCGAAAGGCAACTGCTGGCCATCATGGCGCAGGCCACGGAAATCAGCGACGTACTGGCGGTGCAGTCCCAGCTGACCGTCATCCGCTCCCAGATAGAGCAGATAAAAGGACGTATGAAGTACCTGGAGGGCACATCCTCCACCTCTCTTATCAATGTCAATCTGTATCAGGCGAAGCTGAACGTCAACTTCAACGCCAGCATGGTGAACACCATGACCGGAAAGGGCATCCAGTTCTACCCGAGCGTATCCGGCGGCTTCACCCCATACAGCTACCAGTGGGATTTCGGCGACGGTAAAACCAGCACCGACTTCGCCCCCGTCCACAGCTACGACAAGCCCGGAACTTTCAGCGTAACACTGAAAGTCACCGACAACCGCGGCAACACCGTCAGCGAAACACGCGTGGACTATATCAAAATCACCCAGGGCGGCTGGAGCGCAGCTGGAGTGGTGCAGGGGGCGCTGGAAGCGGCGCTGTGGCTAGGGCGCGCCCTGGCAAGCATCGCTATAGTACTTGGCGTCTTCAGCCCGCTGATTATCGTCATCGTACTGGTTGTCTGGCTGATGCGCCGACGCGGCAAGAGCAAAACCGGTTAAAAAGCGCTTATCTCATTCGACGAAATCCCCGGTCCAACTCCGGGGATTTCGTTTTTTGAGTGGTATCGTTCCGTTTTGGTTGACGCCCCGATTTTCCATCCATGGGTGGGGCGGTCTAAAACTGAAACCTGCCAAATGCTTGCTGTCAGCAACAGCGCCGTGGCGAGTTGCTTTTCCTAAAAACCTATCGCATAATAACAGGTAATACAATCACTATTCAGGAGAAAAACCGCTTTATATGAAGATCGAAGACGTCAAGAAAAACGTTAAGTTGCTGTACCAGGGCAAACCTTGGAACGTGGACACCGCCGAGTTCGTCAAACCCGGCAAGGGCAGCGCCATTTACCGGCTACACCTCAAAAACCTGCTGGACGCCAGCGTGCTGGACGTCACTTTTCGCTCCGCCGACAAGGTTGACGAAGCCTCCATCACCAACTTGGAAATGCAGTACCTCTACAAAGAGGGCGCCCACTACGTTTTCATGAACACACAGAACTTCGAGCAGACCCTTATCCCTGAAGACCTGCTCGGCGACAAGGTGCATTTCATGAAAGAGGGCTTGCTGGCCAATGTCCAGCTGTGGGACGACAAGGCCACCGACGTCAGCATCCCGGTGTTCGTAGAGCTGGCCGTGGTGGAAACCGGCACCGCCATCAAGACCGCCACCGTCACCGCGCAGAATAAATCCGCCAAACTGGAAACCGGCTACTTTATCGACGTGCCGTCCTTCATAAAGGAGGGCGACCTGATCAAAATCGACACCCGCACCGGCGCCTACGTGGAGCGTCTGAGCACCAAGAAGTAGCCATGTCGGAAGCAAAGCGGCTGCAGCAGATTCGCCATAATCTTGAGCGCCGCGCCCGCGTTTACCACTTCGCCTGCGTGTTTCTCCGAGGACGGGGTTTTCTGGAAGTGACCACACCGGTGCGCGTAGCGGAGCTGGCGCCTGAGGCCTTCATCACCCCCGTGGCAAGCGAAGACCGATGGCTGATAACCTCACCTGAGCTGCACATGAAGCGCCTGCTGGCGGCGGGATACGAACGGATTTTCCAGATCAGCCGCTGCTTCCGCAAGGGGGAGAAAGGCCGCCTGCATAACCCGGAGTTTGACCTGCTGGAATGGTACCGCGCCAACGCCGGCTACGGC
Source organism: Dehalococcoidia bacterium (assembly GCA_009779255.1). Classification (GTDB taxonomy): domain Bacteria; phylum Chloroflexota; class Dehalococcoidia; order Dehalococcoidales; family UBA1222; genus WREQ01. Next base: position 9,946 of record WREQ01000021.1, on the reverse strand, counting down.
GAAGTTATTCACGACACCGAGGAGTTGATCGTCTCTATCGCCGACGCGCTGGGAACCGGCACCAACATAATCTACCAAGGACAGAAAATCAACCTGCGCCCGCCATGGCCGAAAATCAACGTCAGGGAGGCATTCCTCAGGTATGCCGGATGGGACCCAACGGCAAACTTCGACCAGCAGCGTTTCGATACCGACATGGCGACGTTGGTTCAGCCAAAACTGCCCACCGAACACCCAACGGTACTGACGGAATATCCGGCACAGGCAGCCTCGCTTTCGCGGCTCAAGCCCGGAAATTCCGCGGTGGCTGAGCGCGCTGAGGTGTTCATCGGCGGACTGGAACTGGCCAATGCCTACAGCGAACTCAACAACGCCGCCGAACAGCGTCGGCGCTTTGAGTCCGAAATCGCACACATTGAACGTGAACAAGGAATAAAAATGCCGATGCCGGAGCGCTTCCTCTCTGCGGTCGGCGGCATGCCGCTGTCAGGCGGCATCGCGCTGGGTTTGGAGCGGCTGGTAATGCTGTTCTGCAATACCCGCTTCATCAACGAAATCACTGCTTTTACCGAGGATAACATATGAGCATCCTAGCCAAAGAAGATATTCTAGAGCTGATTCAGACCGACCCGCCGCTGGTGCAGGACTATCAGGATCTCGACGCTCAACTGCAGACCAACGGCTTCGACCTGAGCCTGCGCAGCATATCCGTGTTGACCTCGGCTGGCAGGCTGGCGCTGGACAACAGCAACCGCGTTATATCACGGCAGGAAAAACTGGAATTTGGTGCAGATGGCGTGCTACACCTCGCCCCCGGCGTTTACAGCATCATCTATAACGAAATCGTGAACCTGCCCAGGGACGTGATGGCGCTAGGGCGGCCGCGCTCCAGCCTGCTCAGATGCGGGGCATCCCTGCACACAGCGGTATGGGATGCCGGCTACTCGGGGCGTTCTGAGTCGCTGCTGACAGTACACAATCCACTCGGCATAGACCTGGAAAAGGATGCCCGCGTGCTGCAGTTGGTATTTTCCAGGCTTACGCGGACAAGCGAAAGCTACAGCGGAAGATACCAGGGGGAAAATACGTAGTACAGTTGTCAGCCTCAAACTGACTGCCGGATAGTTATCTAGACTACAATCGTCAACGCCGCCGGTGCCACCTCAAATGTGACCGGACATTCGCCCAGCAGTTCACCGTCAGCCTGCAGAAACAGCCGCCTGTCACTGGACACGCTGACCCGCTCCGCCCTGTCCATGCGCACTTTGGGATGGGTTACATGCGTGCCTTTGTATACACGCGGGAAAACATGCAACAGCTCCACTTTGCCAACATCACCGATGGTAACCACGTCCATAAGGCGATCAGACAGCTGCGCCTGCGGGGCAATATGCATACCTCCGCCAAAATAGGCACCGTTGGTGACCACCACGCTCATAGCGCGGCGCTCCTCCTGCCTACCGTCAATATCAATGAGCATCTTCCGGTTACGATAGAACGGCAGCGTGCGCAGCAGCGACAGCACAAAAGGCACGGTATCATTGAACAGTCGCGGTATCTTCCTGCTGTTACTGATAACCTCGGCGTCAAAGCCCACACCAGCACCGTTGACGAAATAGCGCCGCTGGCGCCGGCCGTTCGCGGTGTATTCCACCAGCCCGACGTCAATCACGGATGGATGGCCTGAAGTCACGCGATGGCATGCTTCCACATAATCGTGCGGTATACCCATTGAACGGATGAAATCATTTCCGGTGCCGGTGCCTATAATCCCCATCTGAACGGAATGGTCCGGCGAGTCAAGCAGCCCGTTGGCTACTTCGTGGATGGTGCCATCGCCGCCGACCGCCACGACAAGGCAGCAGCCTTTGCCAACGGCTTCTCGCGTCAGCTCCATAGCGTGACCCGGACCATTCGTGTACCGGTAATCGAAAGACAGGCCGCCATTCCGAAGCAGCGACCGGATATGCGGCCATTCGCGGGAGGTTGCCTTGGCCGCCCCAGCTATCGGGTTGACAATAATTCTGGCCTGCTCCCACAGCATGCTACAAACCGCCTGAAGTCAATCCAGGAAGACGATAGTATTCGATGGTTTCGGCAGCTGCTCAAACTCAATACCGGCATCCCTAAACATCTGCCTGAATGAATCATCAGCGTAGGTGCCGTAGCTGACGTAGCGCCTGATGCGGGCGTTGGTCAGCATCTTAGCGCACAGTACGCATGGGGTATGCGTGCAATAGACGGTGGCGCCCTCCAGACTGACACCTTGCTGGGCCGCCTGGATGATAACATTCTGCTCGGCATGCACCGCGCGGCAGATTTCGTGGCGCGTACCGGATGGAATTTTAAGCTCGTCACGCAGACACCCCAGCGCCAGACAGTCCCGCAAACCGGAGGGAGCGCCGTTATAGCCGGTTGATAGGATGTGTTTGTCCTTCACCGCCACCGCCCCCACATGACGGCGCAAACAGGTCGAGCGCTCTGCCACCACCGCCGCCACTTTCAGAAAATACTCATCGGAAGCTGGGCGGCTCATGCCTGTCTACCCATCTCGACAATAGTCCTTTTGACGAATTTTTCGAGGTCTTTGAGCGAACTCTCGTTGATTACGGTGAAATCCGCCATGGCAATCGGACCGCCCTTGTTGAGATTCATAATTTCAGACTCGTCGCGGGAATAAGCCTCCGGCAGCGTCAGCGGGCGCACCTGACGGCCAGCCAGCCGAGCGTAGCGCGTGGCCGGCGAAGACCATACTGCCACCACACGGAATTTTTCATGGTAGTATCTCGACATCATCAAGTATTCCTCCCAGGAATACAGTCCGTCTACAACCACAGACGATGAGATTAGTGCTACGTCAACTTTGGGAATGTTGAGTTTGGCATAAGCGTCCATGCCATAACGCTGGCGGATGGATTCGCGCATGAGCCGCTCGTTCTCCTCGGTAACCTTGAGTTTCTGCTTGCGCAGCTCCTCATCGGTTATGTCTCCAAAACGAATACGCGCGAAACCATTTTTCTCAAAAATACGCGAAAGCTCGGATTTGCCTGCTCCCGCCATGCCGACTATTGCCGCAACTAACATGTCGTTCCTCATTAAATTGAATGCGCTAATTATAGGGGAAATAGAGGATTGCGACAATCAAGTTATAAGTTTTAATTTGTGAGTTATGAGTCAGGGACACCTGCTGACAGCAAGCCTTTGACTTCTAAGCGCTGACTGCTGCCGTCTTCTCCGCAAGGAAGGATTTGTCAACAAAAACCTGATAACTGAAAACTATCCTTCCTGTGTTATAATGCCCGCAAAATGAAAAGACTGAATCTGGCACAGCAAATGGCGCGGCGAATGCCAGCTGGGGCGCTTGGAACGCTGGAGAAAGTTGAAAAGGCGGCCTGCCAGCGCGGCTGGCGAATTTATCTCGCTGGCGGAGCCGTGCGCGACCTGCTGCTCAGGCGCCCGGTACTGGACATCGACCTGGTGGTGGAAGGCGACGCCGTGCAGCTCGCTGTAGAGACAGCCAAAACACTCAAGGCCGGGCGCCTCACCATACACCCGCCGTTCCTCACCGCCAGCATCAGGGCACCGGGGCTGAACATGGACTTCGCCACCGCCCGCACCGAGAGTTACACCTGTCCAGGCGCCCTGCCGTCAGTCCGTCCGGCGAAGCTGGATGATGACCTCAGACGGCGCGATTTCAGCATCAACGCCATGGCGGTTTCCCTGAACAGTGCCGACTTCGGCACGCTGATTGATTACTGCGGCGGACAGGCCGACCTCAAAGCCGGCCTCATCCGGGTCCTGCACGAAGAAAGTTTCCGCGACGACGCCACGCGCATCTGGCGGGCCGTCCGCTACGAGCAGCGGCTGGGATTCGCCATCGAAAGACAGACGCTGACATGGCTAAGGCACGACCTCGACAAACTGCAGACCGTCAGCGGGGAGCGTATCCGACATGAACTGGAATGCGTCTTTGCTGAACCGTATCCGGAAAAGGTGTTCCGGCGGGCGACGGGACTGGGCATTCCCAAAAAGCTGCATCCACGGCTGACGATGCCCCGGGACCTGGCGCGGTGGTACGCGCGGGTACGACGCGTTTCAACCGACAAAAAAACACGCGGCGCCCTCTATCTGGCATTGCTGACATACAATACGAGCGCCGCCGCCGCGAAACAGGTGTGCGCTTCTCTTGGACTGGACAAGAAAGCGACGCGCATCATCGACGCCACCCACTCCCTCAAGAGTCGGCTGGACGCGCTCGACGACCATCCGCTCCAACCAAGCGCCATCTACCAAATACTGAATGGCTACGCCGAAGAGGCCATCCTCGCCAACCTGACAACCGCCCGCTCCGGCATGGTGCGCCGCAACATACGGTTCTATCTTGATGAATTGCGTTATGTAAAGACAGAACTTGCCGGCGGTGACCTGCTGGCAATAGGCATGAAAAAAGGACCGCAGATAAAAGCGGCGCTGGAATACCTGCTGGCCGCCCGGCTGGACGGCGAAGTGCGCACGCGCCGTGACGAGGAAAAATGGCTGAAAGAGTCAGGGTTCGGAAACTAGTAGCCAGCGGTCAGTTTCCAGTTCAGCAGCTACCCATTGTTGACAACAGATAAAACTATCCGAAAAGTGTACCCGATGTGCCCTGTCTGTTTTGTTATCAAGGTACCAAGCTTGTACCGGCGAGGCACCTCTCCCTTGACGGGAGAGGCAGGGCGAGGGTGAAACCTCTGGATTGCGTGTCAGTCCAGCAATAACACGACAACAGAGTATGTCATTCCGGTTTTTTATTGTCATTCCGGCCTCCGAGCCGGAATCCAGCGGTGGAGGTGGTAAATGTGTCACCGTTTTGGATTGCGTGTCAGCCCCGCAATGATGGAAATGTTTCGTAACCCCAAACTGACTGCTGAAAGCTGCCTGCAAACAGCCCCTAGCTAAAAAATGCCATGCTCAGAGTGTACACAGCAGTTCGACGCGCCTGCCGCCATCCCGCAGCCGCTCCACCACACTCAGGGCGACGGCCTCCTCTTCGCATAGGGCGAACAGCGCCGGGCCGGCGCCGGCCAGATGCACCGGCACACCGGCAAGACGTTGAAAATTCCCAAACTCTTCTTCCAGCCCGGAGAAGGCCTCAAAGGCCACTGCTTCAAAGACGTTGCAAAAATCCTTCTGGCGCGCTGGTTCGCCGCGCTCGAGGCGCCGCGTCAGAGCAGCGGTGGCGGCACCGGAGGTGTAATGCTCCGGGCGTAGTAGAGAGTAGAGCCGCTTCGTTTTGGATTCCGGCAAAACCACATCCGGCATCAGTAGCACCACCCACATGCGCGTCAGGGGCGGTAGCGGCGTCAGCACCTCCCCACGCCCACTGGCCAGCGCCGTTGGCCCGCCGAGGAAGAATGACACGTCCGAACCCAGAGAAGCCGCCAGCTCCAGCATCACAGCGGGTGGGACGGACAAGTCCCACAATTGAGCCAGCCCCTTCAGTACCGCCGCAGCGTCACTGGAATCACAGCCCAGTCCGGCGGACAGCGGCACACGTCGGAAAAGCGTGACGCAGGCACCGCGCCGGACATCAAACCGCGACTGCAGGGCGTGCGCAGCGCGACTGATCAGACTGCGCTCCGACTCCCACGCCGCGTCTTCGCAGTGGAAGGACAGGCCGGAAGACTCCTCGAAGGACAGCTCGTCGCACAAATCTATCATCTGCAACACGCTGCGCACCTCATGGTAGCCATCGGCGCGCCGTCCCAGCACCTCCAGCGTCAGATTAATCTTGGCGTGTGCTTTCAGACTAATCATACGTCCTCACCACCGGATGCCCTCCACAGAATCACCCACTCGGCGACAGTCAATGTTTCAGCGCGGCGACCGGGGTCGATGCCCGCCCGCTCCAGCAGGGCGCGCACCCGTTCCTTGTCCTCCGCCAGACCCTGTGCCAACGAGTTGACAAGCTGCTTGCGATTAGCGCAGAAGCCGGCGCGCACGATTTTGAAGAACCCCGCAATCCCGGACGGCGGCACCGGCAGGTCGCGGTATAGGCGCAATTTGAGCACCGCGGAATCCACTTTGGGCGGCGGCATAAACGCCCCCGCCGGAATTCTGGCCGCAATCTTCGCCTCGGCGTAAAACTGCACCGAAACGCCCAGCAGGCTCATATCCCCCGGCGCGGCGGCGACCGACTGCGCCACCTCTTTCTGCACGGTGACCACCATCAGCGAAGGCCTGGCGTCCCCCTCCAGAAAATGGCGCAACACGGGGGAAGTGATATAATACGGCAGATTAGCCACCACCTTGAAGGAAGTGCCAGCATCAAGTCCGGCCTTCGCAAGCAGCGCCGCCGGCATGATTTTGAGGATGTCTTCACGGACCAGCGTGAGATTGGAGACAGAGGAAAAGCGCCGCGCCAACAGATCCAGCATGGTGCCGTCCAACTCGACAGCAATCACACGCCCGGCTCTCGCCAGTAGTTCGGCCGTCAGCGCGCCCGGCCCCGGCCCGACTTCGATGACAGTGTCGGACGGAGTAAGTTCGGCGGCCTCCGTGATTCCGGCCAGAGCACCGGCGGACACAAGAAAGTGCTGCCCGAGGCTCTTGCGGGCGCGGGTGCCCGCCTGATCGAGCAGCCGTCGGGTGGTTTGCGCTATGGTTTCGCCGGACACGGCTACTCCCCGCGCTCAAGGCGGGCGGAAAGCCTGATCGGCAGACCGGCGCTCCACATGCGCTCGCGCACGGCGTCAATATCGTAAGGAATGCGGTGCAGGCGGAAAATGCCGGCATCGGAGTTATAGACAGCGTATGAGGCGCGAGGATCGCCGTCGCGCGGTTGACCCACGCTACCGGGGTTCAATATCATCCGCTCACGGCCAAGCACCAGCCCGACACTCTCCGACATCAGGACAGCGCTCACACCATCGCGCTCTTTTTTGAAACCGGTCGGGATATGCGTATGGCCTATCAGACAGTAAGTAGTGGAGAAGGCGGAGAAATTTTCGCGGGCGCCGGAGAGCGAGCCCAGGTGCTCCCATATCGGGCGGCGCGGCGCGCCATGCACCAGGGTGAAGCCCTCCCTTTCAAGACGCTCCGGCAAGCGGCTCAGCCATATGGCGTCATCCACGCTGAGCTGGCGCGTCGTCCAGCGAGCGGCTGCGGCGGCATCGGGATCAAAGGGCGTAAGCGACACCTTTTCCAGCACCGCCAGATCGTGATTGCCCGCCACTCCAAAGCACTTGTAGCGGCGTAGGATTTCGATACAGCGGTGCGGGTCGGGGCCGTAGCCCGTAATGTCGCCCAGCAGCCACAATTCGTCCACACCGCCGCGGTGGTCTATATCGTCAAGTACAGCCGTCAGGGCGGCGGCATTGGAATGAATGTCTGCCAGTATGGCGCTACGCATTGCGGGAATATGATACCATCCCCACGCCCCACCATTCCACCCAAACGGTCGGCGAACAGCGTTCAGCTGACAGACAAATACCGGTAACTGAAAGTTGATAGTTACTCCCTTTTTAACAAAGGGGAAACTTTGCCAAATAGAAAAGTCGTCAGCCTTTTCTGACCATGAGAGCTACCACTCCCACGGCCTCCCTGCCCCAAATTGATGCGGATACCCCATTGCAGACAAGGAAACAGTCATGTGAAAACAAAAAGCGCCAAAAACTGATTCTGGCGCTTTCTATGCTAATCCGTTATGGGTCACAAGCGGTGGGTTGTGAGTTTCCCCATTACCCAAAACTGTTATCTACTTCCCCGGTTGCGCTTCCAGCAGTGTCACCTGAGTGACAGGCGGCAGATTATTCTTGTTGAAGCTGATTTTGGGCAGGGGCGCAAGATCTGAGACGCCGTATTCCCGCAGGAAGTTGTCCACCGGCTCCAGATCGTCATTGGTGAGATACGGCGATTTGTAGTGCATGGGCAGCACGATGCGTGGGTCCAGGCGGCGCACCAGCGCGGCGGCTTCCGCCGGCTTCAGGGTGTAGTTGCCACCCACCGGTATCATTAACACGTCCACCTTGCCGATTTCCTCTATCTGGCTGTCGGACAGCGGCGCGTCCAGGTTGCCAAGGTGGCACAGGGTAATCTCCTCGGTTTCAAAGACAAAGATGGTGTTTTTGCCGCGCAGGATGTCTTTTTCGGCGTTGCGGGGGGTGGACAGACCGAAAATCAGCACCCCCGCGATTTCGTATTCCCCGGGGTGGCTGACCACACGCGGCTCGCCGAGGACATCAGCGGTGTTGTTGTGGTCTTTATGATTATGACTTACGGTGACGATATTGGCAGTCGGCTTACCCAACGCATAGCCGATATCAGTGCCGTAGGGGTCGGTGACGATGGCCGCCTGCTTGCCGCGAATTTTGAAACACGAATGTCCCAGCCACGTAATTTCCATGCCTGTATTGTAGCAGAATCCACAGGTATATACCAGCAATCAGCGGTCAGTTTTTGGCTTCATCTCTCAATCTCTCCCGCAATGGGAGAGTTGCATGAACTTGCGGTGGTGGGGGCGGGACACCTCTACCTTGACGGGAGAGGGCATGGTGAGGGTGAAACCTCTGGATTGCGAGGTAAGCCCCGAGTGACATTGAGGGAAGTTCTTGGTTACAAGTGGTCAGTTTTCAGCCCCGTACAAGTCCATCCTGTTGGGGACACAAGGCCGAAAGTAATCAGTTTTCAGTGGTCAGTTATGAGTTTGGAGTGATGAGTCTCGTGCAAGTCCATCCTGGAGGGAGCGTAGCGACCGAAGGATCTGGTGGCGGGGAGCAATCACCCACCACCCCACCGGATGCTTCGTTACTCGCAGGCTCGTTCCTCCAGCATGGATTTATGATCAAGTTCATCCTGGATGGAGCGCAGCGACCGAAGGATCTGGTGGCGGGGTGCCAGTTACTACTCCCCACCCCACCAGATGCTTCGTCACTCGCAAGCTCGTTCCTCCAGCATGGATTTACGTCTGTTCTGAATTGCGGGTCTGTCACTGAACGCATTAGTCTTCGTAATGCGTACCACACTGAGCGATTATGAGTTGATTTCCTTCTACTTTGTATACGATGCGGTTAGGTTCATCTATCCGGCGGCTCCAATAACCTTGCAAATTTCCTTTCAACGGCTCCGGCTTGCCGATACCAGTAAACGGGTGACGATTAATGTCTTCAATCAGCTTGTTTATACGTTTCAGGATTTTTTCATCCTTTTTTGCCATTTGAGATATTCGTCCCACGCCCGGTCATGCCACACCTTATTCATCTTCGGCTTTTATCAGCTCATGGACGGACAGGTTCCTACCCGCTTCAATATCGGCAATTCTGCGGCTCAATTCCGCCTGATTTTTCACGCTGTAAAACGGGTCGTAGATTTCGAATGGAATCCGGCCCTGACGCAACGACTGCCGCGCAAATATATTAAACGCGGTCGACAGATTCATGCCAAAGTCATTAAACATCTTTTCGGCCTGTTCCTTAACATCCCTGTCGAGCCTGATTGTTACATTTATAGTTTCAGACATTCCTGACACCTCCGTGACTTTGTGCTCTTATTTTATCACGATGCCTCGTGCATATCAAGCAATACGCACGATAAATTGCGAATTATCAGTTTTCAGGCTTCCGTTTCTGCCCCCTTTGCGCAAAGGGAGATACAGGGGGATTTTTTCACACCACCCCGTACAAGTCCATCCTGGAGGGAGCGCAGCGACCGAAGGATCTGGTGGCGGGGGGTAACCATCCACCGCCCCGCCAGATGCTTCGTCACTCGCAAGCTCGTTCCTCCAGCACGGATTTACGCAGGCACACCAGCTAAGAGGGATTAACCTACAAGTCCATCATACAGATCATGCCACTCGGGATTCATATGCCGGATCAGCTCAATCTTCTTCCATCTTAATAGATGTTTTATCTGTTTCTCACGCGTCAACGCCGCTTCTTTATCGGCACATTCCTCGTAATATACCAGCACA
>WREQ01000020.1 GCA_009779255.1 Dehalococcoidia bacterium | reverse complement strand
CGCCTGAGCATGACTAAATCAGGTTCGGAAAACGGCATCGCAACATATGAGTACGACCTCAACAACCGGCTGACCAAGGAAACCAACGCCGATAATACCGGCATTCACACCACCCAGTACACCTGCGACCACAACGGCAACCAAGTGCTGAAGTACTACTGGAGCCTGACTTCTCCCAGCGGAGGGACGCCCTCGGTCTTCCTGCAGCCTGGCGGCGGGCTGGACACATTCGTCTATGATGGGCTTAACCGACTCATCGCGGTGGAGGTGGGCGGTGTTCAGGCAGAGTACACGTACAAGACAGACGGCCTGCGCATTTCGAAGACTGTAGGCGGGAATACCACTCGGCACATCTGGGACGGTGCTAACATCAGCGCTGAGACAGATGATACTGGTGCGGTTATTGCCGTGTATGTCAGAGGTGTTAACCTTATCCTCGCAGTAGACAATAACGGCGTAAACTACTACCTCTTCAACGCTCACGGGGACGTGGTGCAGCTGGCGGACTCAAACGGCGTGGTAGTCAAGACCTACAAGTACGATGCCTTTGGGGTGGAGTGGAATCCAAGCTCCAGTGACGCGAATCCCTTCAGGTACTGCGGGGAGTATTGGGATGGGGAGACGGGCAACTACTACCTGAGGGCTAGATATTACGATCCGGCGGTGGGGCGGTTCATAACCGCTGACACGCACTGGAACGTCGGCAATATGATTTACGGGGATGATCCGGAATCTCATGGGTTTGGTGTTGCTACTGAAATCCAGCAAATTATTGCGCACATGTTTATAAGACAGGCTGTGATTGCAAGAGTTATCAACGAAATATATGCAACCCCCTGTTTGTCAAGCGAAAATAAAATTACGAATGCTCTCAGGTGGAGCCTAGGACAACTAACTAGTGAAGAACAACAGGCTTTAGAGCGAGAAATCAAGAGCTTTCGCAGCATATCCCTCGAAGCTATTATTCAGAGCGGCAATTTGTATGTGTATTGTGCAAATAACCCAATAAAACATATAGACCCCAGCGGAAATTGGTTTTGGGTTGTTGTTGGGGCAGCGGCTGGTGGAATTACTGCATATAATATCGGCAAGGCAGATGGTCTAAATGGCAACGCATTGGCACTTTTTACCACTGTTGGAGCGGCTTTAGGAGCGTTGGTTGGTAACAGTTTAACGCCGCTACTTAAACCATTAGCGCATATTTTCCTAAATATTAGTGCAGGAACCTTTAAGGCTATAGGGTTTGTTTCACAAATTGGTGGATTCAAACTTATGATGCATGGGGATCATCATGAAAAGGGAATACATGTCGTGCTACAAAGGCTTGTAAATGGAGTGTGGCAAACGATATTTGAAAAGGGGTTTAAGTAAAAAATTTGAAAACTATTTTAACTAAACCATTAGGGTTAAGAAAAAAGCCATGGGAAGGAATATCTGATTATAAATGTGTTGCTATACTGGATAGCACAAAAGATAACATTAAGAGAGCAGTTATAGATAAGGCAGCGCATTTATTTTCTATTCACAGTGTAGCATTTGCTATCATTTGGTTTTGGGATGGAGGTGCTTCTCTCGATTACTATCGAAAAAAGTTAGCAAGCATTACGCTTGTATCAAACCGAGACGATTATTTGCTGTATGAAATAAAAAGCGTTTTGGATATTGAGAATCTAATATCAATATGGGGGGACTGCGATGATCTAAATATCATTTTCCCCCAAAATGCTGATACTTGGAGAAGTATTACCAAAGAGACATTTTATAAAAGTTATAACAAGTATTGCAATGATGTTATCTCCAGAATTACATCCTCAAATGCAATAGTTAGTGATACTGGGGATGGTGAAGAAGCAGAATTTATTGTTTCAAATGCTCTATTTGAAAAGGTGTTTTGTTGACATTCGGTTGTATTGTGGGCACTCGTTTATACTATCTACCAATGCGTACCAGGCTCACAGTGGGTCTATGTTTTATAGGGAGCTTGCGTATCTCATCCGGATGGGCTATAACATAGTTAACGATGGATGGATGTTGATAAAATAGTTGCCTTTTCGTTTGTTACGCGAGCAGTAAGTATCAGCATCGAAAAACTGGAGAGCTAAAGATGTTTACAATTATACGCAAGTTGCGTACCAAGCATGAGATTATTGTGAAAGAATGGTACGACAACCTTCACCAACAGATTACATATGTGCTAAGTAACTCTCAGTACTATTTGATCTCACTAACCGTTGATTACAACCATATGGGAAATGCCATCGTGGTGGTATGCTCAAAAAATAGTGGCACAGTCTACAGGTTTATTGATGACCGAGGGGACATATATATCGAGAGAAAATTCGGAGAGAACGGATGGGGATTATTTAAATGTGCTCCGCGTGAAATACACGAACATCCAACTCAAAATCCTTATTCGCTGCTAATTACAACAATTACAGAGTTTGTACAAATAGTTGAATAATCTAAATCTACCTACACGGCACTTTTGACTAAACCAAAACGCATTATGATGAATAAACTAAGCCTCAAAGTTCTGAGCATAATCCTGTTGCTGGCGATGCTTTTGCAGCTCTTCCCGGCCGACTACGCCTCCACCGCCTCCCAGTCTCCCTGGCACACCACCTACACCTACGATGAGCTGGGGAGGCTGGTCACTGTAGCTGAGAACAACATCCCCGAAGCTGTTTATACCTACGACATCAACGGGAACAGGGCGTCTCTTGCCTACGCCAACGGGACATCGACAAGTTACGCCTACAATCTGGCCAATCTGGTGACCTCATTAACGAACAGTGACGGGAGCGCCGTCCTGTCATCGTATGGCTACACCTACTACCTCGACGGCAACCAGGCCGCCAAAACTGACCATACAGGCCTCATTTCCACCTACATCTACGACGGCCTCGGCAGGCTCACTTCTGAGACGGAACACAGTTCTGGACTCTTCGCCCAGAGCTATTCCTACACTTACGACCTCTCGCACAACCGCCTGAGCATGACGAAATCCGGTTCGGAAAATGGCATCACAACCTATGAATACGACCTCAACAACCGGCTGACCAAGGAAACCAACGCCGATAACGCCGGCATCTATACCACCCAGTACACCTGCGACCACAACGGCAACCAAGTGCTGAAGTACTACTGGAACCTGACCAATTCAACTGGAGGGACGCCCTCGGTCTTCCTGCAGCCTGGCGGCGGGCTGGACACATTCGTCTATGACGGGCTTAACCGGCTCATCGCGGTGGAGGTGGGCGGTGTTCAAGCAGAGTACACCTACAAGACGGATGGCCTGCGCATTTCGAAGACTGTAGGCGGGAATACCACTCGGCACATCTGGGATGGCGCTAACATCAGCGCTGAACTGGACGATATTGGCACCGTTATAGCCGTGTATGTCAGAGGTGTTAATCTGATCCTCGCAGTAGACAATAACGGCGTAATCTACTATCTGTTCAACGCGCACGGGGATGTGGTGCAGCTGGCGGACGCGGGTGGGGCGGTAGTTAAGAGCTATAAGTACGATGCGTTTGGGGTGGAGTGGAATCCCAGCTCCGGTGACGCGAATCCATTCAGGTACTGCGGGGAGTATTGGGATGGGGAGACGGGGACTTACTACCTGCGTTTCAGACACTATGATCCAAGAATCGGGCGGTTTACGCAGGAAGACCCAATCAAAGCCGGCCTCAACTGGTACACCTACTGCAATAATAATCCGATTCTGTTCATTGACCCGTGGGGGCTGATTCCGTCTATAGACGAAGCGGCGGCGATGGCAAAGCATATTGCGGGAGCAACAGATAGGCACATACGTGTGGATCTTGGTAGCGAGTATGGCGGTTGGCAGTTAATTCATATACATATGCCAGATTGGTATGGCTTAAAAATAGGGGTGTATTCGAGAGTCGTTGGCGGGATAGCAGAATACGCGCTGGTCAGCAAGGGAACGACGGATCCAACATCCATGATCGATGATTTACTGCAATTGGTGGGTATGTCAAAGGCGTTGGAGGAGTCAATCCGGTTCGCCATGAGTTATGTTACTGATTTAAGAAAAACCAACCCTGATGTAGAGGTTACCATGGTAGGGCATTCCAAAGGGGGACTGGAAGCGACGTGGAACGCTATTGTAACCGGTACCAACTGCATAACCTTTAACCCGATGGTAATAACTTTCTTTGGCATAGGCATGATGTCCTATTCTTCGGCAATTGAGGCTCATAAGACAAGGCTATACAAGGGCGAGGTAACAATGAATCACTATGTAGTTGATGGAGACATCTTGAATAAGTTATTTGGGCAATCACAGATTGGAACCACGGTGTATTTACCTACTCAGGCGAAGAACCCATGGTTTTTAAAAATTGGACCAGCCTCACCAATTTCGACGATGGTTTATGGAATTCGAAATCATGTCATGGATGCCGTTGTGAATGCGCTGGCTCAAAATAAAGCTTCGGGCAAGCCGACGGTTGCGCCTCCTCGGTTAATGTGAGAGGTTCTTGCAAACCCTCTCGTTTTCAAAGCAAAAAATCCATTAAGGTATAGAAGCAAGGTATATGGATAAATCTGTGCAAAACAATAGAGATATGGTTTCGAAAGTACTAGGCGTAATGTTATGGTTGATGATTCCAATACTTGGGTTTGTTGTATTTAATATCTCGTACCCCAATCCGCCGATGCCCGAGATAAGATACGGGGAATTCCCGTTTAGGCTAGAGTATGAAATCAACGGGGAACGAATAGTTATTGAGGATACGGTGATATGCGAGTTTGATGGTGTTGGCTGGAATGAAGGGGTAGGGAAACATCGCAAATGGAAAAGTCATTTGGCAAGCAACAAGAAAGAAGAGGACATATTCATAGTAACTGCTGAAAAAGTTAAGATATATTGCTATGTTGGTAGTGCGGAATATTATATGAACGATGAAAGATGGCCTGAACAAAGACCATTGACTCCCCGATTTTATTTTGTGAAATTAAATTCTTGGGATACTACTATGTACTACATAGAAGAATTTATTGAAAAGTATGGGCTTAAGCTAATAAGCTGGGAATTTACTGACCCTATTGTAAATACTTTCAAGTAAAGTAGTTGATGGAGACATCTTGAACCAGCTTTTCGGCAAACCACTCATCGGCAAGACAACAATGTTGCCATCGCCAAATAAACAAAATTGGTTCCAGAAAACATTTTTACCCATACGCACCGAAAATCATGGTATGGATGGGATGATAGCAGCTTTAAAGAAGGCTGGATATGAATAATAGCACCAAGAAATCCCCCAGTTTTCTATCGGCAATGATATTGGCAGGCATGGCATTTTTTGCCTTGTTGCCTATAATGTTTTATATGCATTCTTGTTTACAGCCAAACCCTCCGCGCCCGGAAATCACATACGGCGAGTTTCCTTTCAGAGTAGAATATGAAATCAACGGAGCAATAGTTGTAGTTGAAGATACCATCATCTGTAAATTTGACGGCTTTGATGTTAGCTGGGGTGGTGACGGCAAAACCCGGAAGTGGGCGGTCTTTTTTGCTAGCGGCAGAACTCCCCCAATATTTAAGAGTAGTGCAGATTTAGTAGTTGATGATGTCCATCAGTTGTACTTTTCATTGGGAAATGCGGAATATTATATGGGAGATGTAAAATATCAAAGTAATAGTCTCCATGCATTTAAGGCTACCAAGCAACTTGGCAGCTGGCAGTTGAAAACAATCAATCAGAGTGAACTACTTAACACATACGGAATAAAAGTAATCAGCTGGGAATTTACTGACCCGATAGTGAATACTTTTAAGTAAAGTAGTTGATGGAGACATCTTGAATAGGTTATTTAAGCAATCACAGATTGGAACCACGGTGTATTTACCTACTCAGGCGAAGACCCCATGGTTTTTAAAAATTGGACCAGCCTCACCAATTTCGACGACGGTTTGTGGACTTCGAAATCATGGCATGGATGCAGTGGTATCTTCCTTGAAACAATTCAATCCATCTCCACCACCGGTAATGCCCGTACCGCCAGCATTCCCGGCATCACCGTGGAGGGATACGGTAGTGACGTGCCGTTGACGTCGGTGGATTATCACTGGAGAAGGTAGTATGAGTGCGGAAAAAAAGAAAAGGATGAGCGCAGAAACACTAGTCTTCTTGGTAGCTTTTGGCCTCGTCTTTTTAAACCCTTTTTCGCTCATGTATATTGGCATGTACATAGATACAGCATTTAGTCCAAACCCGCCGATGCCCGAGATAAGATACGGGGAGTTCCCATTTAGGCTAGAGTATGAAATCAACGGGGAACTGATAGTTATTGAGGATACGGTGATATGCGAGTTTGATGGTGTTGATGTTAGCTGGGAAGGAGATGGCAAAACTCGCAAATGGAAAAGTCATTTGGCAAGTGGAAATGATAGAGTAGTGTTATTGGATCTTGATATATCCGAGGCAATCTGCGCCCTGATGGGTTGGGCGGAGTACTACATGGGGGATTCTAATTATAAACCTGACGAGGGGGGACTGATTCCAGATGTCTATATTTATGACGCAAGCCAAACAGTGACCTACCGAGATATTAGTATTGATGATTTGTATTATATTTATGGCATAAGGCTAATAAGCTGGGAATTTACTGACCCAATTGTAAATACTTTTAAGTAACCTCTAATGAACAAAAGGAGCTTCTTTCTTAGCCATCTTCTTACTCTGGCCATCATTCTTGGGCTTGCGCCTGCTGCTTCCTCCCAAGCCTCGTACCACCCCAAACCCCAACCCATTCCCATATGGGGACCCTATCCGAGCGTGACAGCGCGGACTTGGTCGTAGATGGAAAGGTATTATTGATATCGAAAGAGAAGTGCGCGAGGAATGGTGAAAAGTGCTTACTAATGATAGAACTACTTTAATTTGTTACGGAGTTTCGTTTCTTATATACACAGCAATCCTTGCATGGGGACTGTTAGGGAATCATCGCGGCTCATATTTTGGTTATGGTATGCTTAGTTTTTATTTAATAATACCTATGTTATCGCTCGTGATGTCGTTGGTATTGAATATAAGCAATGCTGATTGGAAATGGCTGTATCCTTTCTTATTTGCTATATTGGGAGCTGCTATACCAGCAATAGTATCTTGGACAAAGTTGTCGTCTTGGGTTATGTTTTCTGACGTTTGGCTATTTTGCGTTATACCGCCTTTTGTTGGTTCAATAATAGGATCCATTATTCGGATTATGAAAGGATAACGTCAACGAAGACATTCAGTGATGCAACAAATGTGAAAGTGCCTGGGCTGAATATTTTTACGGCACATTCCAGCATGCACAATCGTATGGGAATATGGGAAGGACACATTGTGCCGGCACTATTTCCATCTGCACCCCAACCCATTCCCATATGGGGACCCTATCCGAGCGTGACAGCGCGGACTTGGTCGTAGATGGAAAGGTATTATGGATTGCCTCTTTTACGCGGCTTCGCTGACTGTGCTTACCGGCTCGGCTTTCTCCATGACGCTGACGGATAGTTCCTCGCCGCTTTCGGACAGATCCACCACCACAGTATCTCCGGCGCTGAACCGTGCGCGCAGCAGGTCCTCGGAGAGACGGTTCTCAATAAGCTCCTGGATGGTGCGGCGTAAAGGCCGTGCGCCGAACACCTCGTCGTAACCCTTGCTGCCCAACAAATCCCTGGCGGCCTCGGTGACCTCAAGGGTGATGTCTTTTTCAGAGAGCTGCTTGGTGACGCTTAACAGCATCAGATCCACGATTTGACGAATCTGCTCTCTTCCCAACGGATGGAAGACCACCACGCCGTCGATGCGGTTCAAAAACTCCGGGCGGAAGGTCTTCTTAAGCTCGCCGGTCAGGTTATCCTTCATGCGCTCGTAGGACTTCTGTTGGATTTTGCTCTCGTCCGAGCGCGATACGAAGCCGAGGGTATTGCCCTTGCGGATAAGGTCAGCGCCGATGTTGGATGTCATAATGACAATCGCGTTGCGGAAATCCACCCGGCGCCCCTTGGCGTCGGTAAGATGCCCGTCATCGAAAATCTGCAACAGGATATTGAACACATCCGGGTGCGCCTTTTCGATTTCGTCCAGCAGAATCAGGCAGTAGCCCTTGCGCCGCACCGCCTCGGTAAGCTGGCCTCCTTCTTCGAAGCCCACGTAGCCGGGCGGCGCGCCCACCAGCCGCGAAACGGCGAATTTCTCCATAAACTCCGACATGTCGATGCGTATCAACGAATTCTCGTTGCCGAACATGAATTCGGCCAGCGCCCGTGCCAGTTCGGTCTTGCCCACACCGGTGGGGCCGAGGAACATGAAGGTGCCGATGGGGTGGCGCGGGTCCTTCAGCCCGGCGCGCGCCCTGCGCACGGATTTGGAAATGGTGTCGATGGCCTCATCCTGACCGACGATGCGCTCGTGAAGAACTTCCTCCATTTTCAGTAGGCGCGTGGTCTCCTCGTCGGCAATCTGCACCACGGGAATGCCGGTCCACATCGCCACCACCTCGGCGACGTCCTCTTTTTTCACTTCGGGTTTGCCCTGCTCCTGACGCGCCTGCCAGTCGCTTTCCATACCGTGTATTTCTTCTTCCACTGCCAGTTCCTGCTGGCGCTTTTCTGCGGCCAGGTCGTACTGCTGCGAGGCTAGAGCAGCCTCTTTTTCCTTGCGTAGCTGGAGTTCCTCCTCTTTGCGCTTACGCAGGGAGGCCGGTTTGGAGCGTTCGCGGATGCGTACTCTGGAGGAAGCCTCGTCAATAATGTCGATAGCCTTGTCCGGCAGGAAGCGGTCGGGGACATAGCGCGAGGCGAAATCGACAGCGGCCCTGAGGGCGCCGTCTTCAATTTCAAGTTTGTGATGTTCTTCGTAACGCGTCTTGATGCCGCGCAGGATTGCCAAGGCGTCCTCTACGGAAGGTTCTTCCACCAGCACAGGCTGGAAACGGCGCTCCAGCGCCGGGTCGCGCTCAATGTATTTGCGGTAGTCGTCGAGCGTGGTGGCACCGATGCATTGCAACTCGCCGCGGGCGAGTGCCGGCTTCAGAATGTTGGCGGCATCCACCGCGCCTTCTGCCGCTCCCGCGCCGACCAGGGTGTGGAACTCGTCGATGAACAATATGCAGTTGCTTACCTGCCGCAGTTCTTCGAGCACCTTTTTGAGGCGCTCTTCAAATTCGCCGCGGTACTTGGTGCCGGCCACGACGGACGCCATGTCAAGCGATACCACGCGCTTGTTTTCCAGTGTTTCGAAAATATCGCCGGAAACGATGCGGTGCGCCAGCCCTTCCACGATGGCGGTCTTGCCTACGCCCGGCTCCCCGATAAGGGCGGGGTTGTTTTTGGTGCGGCGCGACAGAATCTGGATGACGCGTTCAATTTCCTTGTTGCGCCCGATGACCGGATCCAGCTTCCCCGAACGCGCTTCGGCGGTAAGGTCGCGTGTCACCTGATCGAGCGTGGGGGTTTTGGACGGGCCTCTGGCGGTGCGCCCCTTGACGGCGCCCTGCGACAGGAAGCGGGTGATTTCGGCCCTGGCTTTTTCCAGATTCACACTGAACGAATCAAGAACACCGGCGGCCACACCGTCGGCTTCTCTGAGCAGGCCGAGCAACAGATGCTCGGTGCCGATGTAGTTGTGACCCATCTGACGGGCTTCGTCAATGGCGAGTTCGATAACGCGTTTGGCGCGGGTGGTAAGTCCGGTGCTGGCAGAGGAGGCTTTTTCGCCCGGTCCAATCACGTACTCCACGGCGGAGCGCATTTTGGGCAGGATGACGCCCATATTGACCAATACGCGCGCGGCCACGCCCTCCTCCTCCTTGACCAGACCCAGCAGAATATGTTCGGTGCCGATGTAGTTGTGGTTGAGGCGCTGGGCTTCCTCCTGTGCCAAGGAGAGGACGCGGCGGGCCCGCTCTGAAAATTTATCGAACCGGCTAGCCATATCTTTACCTCTTGGGGAAGGCTACGGCCTGCGCCGCAGCTATAATCTAATAAGGGTCATTATAAGGCTAATCACGGAATGCGTCAAAGCTGACGGCACCGGCAGATCATCTTATCCGGAACAATTTGCGCTTGTGTACGGCTGCGGCTGGTTCGCCTTCGGTGTGGCTATGCCGGCATTCCGGCACCGCCGCTCCGGTGTCCCCGCCGATAACGATGCCGAAGGTTTCCAACAGAGTTTCCGTGTTCAGCACCGCTTCCGGCGGACCGAAGGCCACCACGCGCCGCGCTAGCAGCATGACCTGCTGGCATAAACGGGCTTCTTCCCGGATGTCATGAGTGGCGACGAGGAGCGAAGCGCCGCGGCGCAGTTCGCTGTTCATGGCTTGCAGGTACAGCTCGCGCCCGCCGGCATCCAGCCCGGAGGTTGGTTCATCCATCACCAGCAGGTCGGCGCGGTGCGCCAGCACCTGTGCCAGATACACCCGCTGCTGCTGACCGCCGGAGAGCGAGCGCAGAGGTATGTCGGCCAGCTTCTCCGCGCCCATGGTGCGCAGGGCTTCCATACATATGTCGAAGTCGCGGCTGTCCATTTTACCCGTCAGCCCGTGCAGAGGGAACCTGCCCATGCTTACTACATCCACTGCACGCAGCGGCAGTATGAATCCGGCGTTGTGGAACTGCCCCAGATAGGCGATGCGCGATGCGGAGGCGGTGGGGCGTCCTCCGAAGACGGTCAGCTTCCCGGAGCGCGGCGCTAGCAGTCCGACCATAGTTTTCAGAATGGTGCTTTTGCCGGAGCCGTTGGTGCCGATTAGCGCCATGGCCTGTCCGATGGGCAGGGCGAAGTTGATGCCGCTTGCTACGGTATCGTTGGGGTAGCCTACAGAGAGATCGTAAGCCTGTGCTGCGATGGTGTCGGATTGTGATTCCTGCACTCCGGAACCGGTGCGTATGGCGTTAGCCATGCCGGCCTCCGTTCAACGCGGGTGGGCGGCAGCCGCGCATGTTGGCGAAGATGAACACGATGAAGAAAATGATGGTTGCCACCAGTATTATCGACGCTCCCGCCGCCAGGCGGAAATGATAGCTTAAAAGCAGTCCGGCGTAGACCGAGACAGCGCCGAAAATCACTGCCCATGCCATCATGCTGCGGATTCTGCGGGCCAGTAGCGCTCCGGCGCCGGCGGGGGCAATCAGCAGCCCGAAGACCAGCAGCGTGCCTACCGTCTGGAAGGATACGATGATGGTGGCGGCAATCATGAACAGCATAATGTTGTGGTACAGTCTGACCGAGAATCCGGCTACCTGTGCCTGTTCTGGGTCGAAGCTCAGGAGCAGGAATGGCCGTGAACAGACAAATGCCAGTATGCCGATCAGCGCGGCGGCGCCCAACTGTAACCAGATGGACTCCGTCCCGACTCCCAGTATTTCGCCGAACAGAATGGCGGTCAGGTCGCCGCTGAAGGAGCTGGAGCGGGATACAATCACCACCCCAAGCGACAGCATGCCGATAAATAGCAGTCCGATGGCGGTGTCGCTTGACAGGCGCGAGCGCTGTGTTATCAGCGTCACGCCGCCGATCATGCATACTGCCCCTGCCGCCGCTCCCAGCATACCGGGATAACCAAGCAGGAAGGCCAGCGCGATGCCGGGCAGCACGCCGTGCGCCAGCGCGTCTCCGATGAAAGCCATGCCGCGTAGTATCACAAACGTCCCGGCGATGGCACATGTGATCGCTACCAGCACCCCGGCCAACAGTGCGTTCACCATGAACTGGTTGTTGCTGAACGGCGCGATGAAAATATCCATAAACCAGTTTTATTTCAGGGCGTTCGCGACAGTGTGCGCCAGATTAGAGGCGAAGGTGAAGTAGGAGCCGTCGGCGGGCAATCCGTGGGTGGTGACCTCTACCACCTGCGCCCCTGTTTCTGCCGCGATGGCCTGTGCTACTGCCGGTGGAGTACCTGTTTCGGCGAAAATAACCTTTACATCGTGCCGGATAATCAACTGCTTGAGTACCGCCATATCCGCCGCCGATACGGAAGCCTGATTTGAGAGGCTGGGAATGACGGCGCCGATCAGCTGGAAACCGTAGCGGCTGGCGAAATAGCCCATGGATTCGTGACCGGTCACCAGTTTGCGGGAGTCGCCAGGAACCTGTGAGACAATTTCATGGATTTGTTCATTTAGGGCTTCGAGTCGGCTTTGGAGTTGCAGCGAGGCGGCATCCACGTCAATGCCGAGATTAGTTTTGAGGTATTCTGCCAGCGCTGCCACCACCTGCTTCATTGCCAGCGGGTCGGTCCACAGGTGCGGGTCGGCGGCGCCTGCTTTATGTTCATGCCCGTGTTCATGCTCGTGTTCGTGCCCGTGTTCGTGCCCGTGTTCGTGTTCGTCCTCTTCTTCGTGCTCCGCGAGTTCGCCCTCGCCGATGTGCCTTACCTCTATATAATCGGAAGCGGTGAAGATTCTTACGCCGTTCTTTTTAGCCTGCTCAAGGGCTTTCAGCATTCCTTCTTCCAGCCCCAGCCCGTTCTGCACCACCAGGTCGGCGTGATTGATGGCTTCGATGTCACGCGCCGAAGGACTCCACTCGTGGGGATCAAGTCCGTTCGGGACTGACACCGTCACCCGCGCCTGTTCGCCGACAAGCTCTTTCACCAGCGAACCCAACAGGGAGTAGGTGACCACTATGGAAGGCTTGTCAGAAGGCGGCGGCCGGACGCAGGATGCCCCCAGCACGACGGGCAAAATCAACGCGATGGCTACAATCTTTCTCATTCGGTTCCCCGTATCTGGCAACTGCGGCATAGCCCCGTGAATTCCAGGCTATGGTCGGCGATGATAAATCCGGTTTCGCACATGAGTTTTCGCTCCATCTCCTCCAGCCCGCAGGCTTCGAAGTCGACAACCTTGCTGCAGGATACGCATATTATGTGGTGATGGTGTTTGGGTGGACAGCTGGCGTACGAGCAGGCGCCGCCGGAGCGCCCCATGCGGCAAATCAACCCGTCCTCCGCTAGCAGGTTAAGGGTGCGGTAGACCGTCACCAGCCCGATTTCGGGGTGCTTCAGGCGCAGTTTTGCGTGCAACATCCGCGGGGTAAAGTGTGCCTCCATCCCCTCAAGGGCGGCCGCAATCGCCAGGCGCTGCGGAGTGGCTTTGCGCCCGCTGCCTCTGAGCGCTCGTTTGATTTGATACTGCGTCATGGCTGTAAATGAAACTCCTTTTCAACTGGATTATAGAGGGTGGCAGAGGCGATTGCAAGATGCTTGCGTGGGTGTCATGGAAAAATTTTACAGTACGGCTTCTTATACCGGTTAGAATGTCAGGCCGGATGGCGTTTACGCGGGTTCATGCCGGTTCAGCCATGCGGACACTATCCGATGTAAACGTGCCTGATTGTGCGTGTGCCGCGAAAGTTTGACACTGGGCGCGCTTTAGTCTATATTATTCCACTAGTTACTGGGATACCTGTGGCTTTTGTCTCCGGGTCAGGCCGGGGCTGAAATTTAAGGAAAAAGGAGAGCAAGGGGGTATGTTAATGCGGAACAAAATACTTCTGGCGCTTGCAGCAACCTTGGCCGCTCTGGTGGTGGGCATCGTTCTGTCCTTCACCACGTTTAAGACCACGCCGTTGTTTGACAGTGTCGCCGGGCAGTGGGGCATTCTGGTTGCCTCGATAGCCGGTCTGGTGCTGGGCGCGGCGCGCGGCCTGCTGAAAAAGAAGAATGCCATCGAGGGTGATGTGGTCACCCGCCACGGCGTGGGTTCCTTTATTTCACACTGGACCACCGCCGTAGGTATCTTTGCCGCGATTTATTCCGGCGTGATGCTGGGCTTCTTCATCATGAACGGCAAATCTCTCTGGGTCATACCGGTTTTTTCCCAGACCCTCCAACAGGTCATCCCGCAGCTTAATGTGCATTACTTCGCGGTGATTCTGACGCTGTTCGGTAGCCTGTTCTTCGTAGCCGATTATATCGCCACCCGCGACTGGTCGCTGCTCATTCCCAATCTGCGGGATGTCATCCATGGTTTCATCGGGAAATACTTCCTGCGCCGCAAGTGGGATAATGAAGACAAGTATCTTTCCTCCCAGAAGTCGGCCGCAATACCCTATTTACTGGTTGGTCTGGTAATCCTGATTACTGGTGCGGTCAAGACTCTCGCGCATGTGGAGTGGTTGCCAGGGACGGGTATCAGCGCCAGCGCTTGGGGTTGGGCTACCGTCTTCCATGACGTTTTCACGGTGCTGATTGTCCTGTACACCATCGTCCATGTCGGGCTGGTGGTATTGCTGGGCCACTGGCCATCGCTTATCTCATGGTTCACCGGAACCATGCCTAAAGAGACAGTCGAACATCATCATCCCGTCTGGTACGAGAAACTGACGACGGGCAAGAACAAGAGCTAGGAGAGGCTGATATGAATAATAAGAAGCTACTTGTTTTGTTAGCCATGGTGCTGGTCATGCTGCCTGCGGCGGCCTGCGGCCGCACCACCACCCCCGGCGACACCGCCGTTCCGGGCGACCCCGTTCCCCACGCGGTGGATGTGAGGTTTGAGAATTGCCTCGCTTGCCATGCCGCCGGTCTCTTGGCAGCCACAACACCTTTTGACCATTTTGCGCTTGGTTATACCAATAAAGATTGTAGCAGTCTGCCTGCCTGCCATAGTGTAGGCTCTGCTAACCCGCCTGGCACCGTTACGCCGCCTCCTCCCCCTCCCGACCCCGATGGTGAATATCCGGTGCTTGGTGGCACGGCTGGCAAGCTGCCGGCCGGTCATGCAGGGTATTTTGCGGCTCAGATGTGCTATGCCTGCCACATGCCTGGCACGGGCGCGGATCAATATCCGATGGCACCCGTCTGGGCTGGCTCCGTCGCAAACCCTGGGCCGTGGACGGTAACCGAGGGTTCCCCTGGTGATCATACCGGCCGCACCAGCGATGCCACCTGTATAACCTGCCACACAATGCCCTAACGAACAATGGTTTGGAAGAGGGGAGCTTCCATAGCTCCCCTCTTTTTTGTTGAGCGTCCCGTCATGAAAGCGGGGAAATTTTTCACTGCTGCGTGTACGGCGGCACACATAATAACCCGGGCGGCTCGGTGTTTTTGTGCCGTGTTGTATTGATTTGACAGCGGTGTTACAATAAAAGAAAAATAAGATAACAGGGAGCAGAAATATGAAAAAGTCACTTCTTTTTGTTCTTTCCGCGGTTCTGCTGATCGCGATGCTGGCCGCTGGTTGCAACGGAAACGGTGGGACTACTACTTCTACGACTACCGGTGGTACGACTACTGGTGGGACGACTACCGGTGGGACAACTACCGGTGGGACAACTACCGGTGGGACAACTACCGGTGGGACAACTGCCGGTGGGACGACTACTACCACTACGTCCACCGGCGGCAATAAGGTGCTGGGCGACACGGCTGGCAAGCTGCCGGCCGGTCATGCGGGGTATTTTGCGGCTCCGATGTGCTATGCCTGCCACATGCCTGGCACGGGCGCGGATGAATATCCGATGGCACCCGTTTGGGCTGGCTCACTCGCAAACCCCGGTCCGTGGACGGTAACCGAGGGTTCCCCTGGTGATCATACCGGCCGCACCAGCGATGCCAACTGTATAACCTGCCACAAAATGTCCTAACGGACAACGGTAGCATTTAGAAGAGGGGAGCTTTGTGCTCCCCTCTTCTTTGTTTGTGCCGGTGCTGACAACCAGCACAAATGGGTAAATCCGGTCGGAATTTACCGGGTTTGGCGATTTTTGCGCATTGTCTTGACCTGCTGGCTGCGTTATAATAATGCGGAAGTCGGATAAACAGGAGGCAGCAGAGATATGAAAAAGTCATCGCTTTTTGTTCTTTCTGCGGTTCTGCTGATCGCGATGCTGGCCGCTGGCTGCAACGGAAACGGTGAGAACTCCACTACGTATTCACCCACCGGTAATCAGACGACTGCATCTCCAACTACATCCACGCCGTCTTCGACTACCACTACGTTGCCTACGAATACTATTCCGGTGCTGGGTGACGAGGCGGCCAAGTTGCCGGCCGATGCCGACCATGCGGAATATGCGGCGGAGCCACTGTGTTCGAGTTGCCACGGGCCAGGTACTGGCGAACGGGAATATCCGTTGCCTCCATTCTGGGCTGGTTCTGCCCTTAACCCCGGTCCGTGGAGGATAGTTATGGGTTCTGATGCCGATCATACCGACCGTCGTCCCGATGCTTTCTGTATATACGATGTCGCCTGTCTGTACTGCCATACCCGTTGACTGGTTAACCAGCTTTGAAACAGTGGGGAGTCCCGGGACTCCTCCTCTTTTTTTATAGCCATCGTGTTGAAGCAGGGTATCCGCACGTGCCGGAATGTAATATTTCATGCCGGGGTAACTTTTCAGATTCTGTCGCGTTGTATAACGGTGATGTGATGCGGCAATAACAATTGTCAATGTTGAAAATCATCGAATGGTTGACTCTCAGAACATTCTCCAGGGCGGCACATGGGAATACACCTTCACGCAAGCCAGAGAGTGCGAGCTCCTGGTTACAGGCGAAAACCACGACGGCGAAATTGCCGTCACCAAGGGGCGTACGCCCCCATGCTCCTTTTTGTCCTCATGTGTGTTATAATCAGGCGTAAGGATGTCCTAGCGCTTCCCTTGCGCCGCATTGTCCGGGGTTCGCAATATGATCAGAAAAAATCGCAAATTTATAATAGGCGGCCTGATTGCCGTAGTTGCCATAACCGTACTGGTCGTCGGTTATCTCAGGACCGGCGCCTACAGCTACTACAATATCAGCGAGTTCTGGGCTGAAGAAGACTTGCAATCCGGACAGTCGGTGAGCGTCAGCGGCATACTGCAGTCCGGCTACGAGAAACATGGGCTTACCTGGTATTTTACCTTAACGGATGTTGATACGCCGGATACGCTGGAAGTGCTTTACAGCGGTTCCGTGCCGGAAACCTTCCAGGCAGGCCAGCAGATTACCGTTGAGGGCCGTTATGATGCGGAGACGCAGACTTTCCGCGGCACCTCTATCATGGTAAGATGCGCTTCTAAGTACGAACCGGTAACAACCTGAAACAACGGAGGAGGCGGACATGTCTTTCGCGGGTAACGCGGTCATTATCTTGGCGTTTTTGATTACTATTTACTCTATCGCCTCTGCTCTGCTTGATTCACGCGATAATAAATATAGCTTTCCGCCTCTGGCCCGCTGGGGTGTGTTCGCTGCGGCCGGTCTTTTGACGCTGGCTGTCGTTCTGCTTCTGACTGCTTTCCTGACGCATGATTTCAGTTTGCTCTACGTCTATAATTATTCCGCCACTGACACGCCCTTCGCTTATCTGATCAGCGGTTTGTGGGCGGGCAACGCCGGCTCGCTTTTATTTTGGTGCTGGCTGATTGCCGTTTCCGGCGCTGTACTGTTGTGGCGCTCTAACAAGTCTAACCGTCCGCTGATGCCGGTGGCGCTTTCGGTGATACTGTTCAGCGAATTGCTGTTCCTGATTATCCTGATTTTCATCGAAAGTCCGTTTGCGGGTCTTTCACCGGTGCCTGCTGATGGATTGGGCCTGCGGCCGGTGTTGCAGACGCCGCTGATGATTTCTCATCCGCCGACGCTGCTGGCGGGCTACGCGCTGACCACCGTGCCCTTCGCGCTGGCGCTGGCGGCGCTGTATAACCGCACTGTGGACGAAACTTGGGTGCTCACCGCCCGCCGCTGGGCTGTCGCCGCTTGGCTGTTGCTGGGGGTGGGCAATATTCTGGGCATGTGGTGGGCCTATGCCGAACTGGGGTGGGGCGGTTACTGGGCATGGGATCCGGTGGAGAACGCTGGACTGATGCCGTGGCTGACGCTCACTGCTTTCCTGCATTCCAGTATGCTCTACGTCAGGCGCGGCCAGCTCAAGGGTGTCACCACTCTGTTTGCGCTGGTTTCTCTGGTGCTCACAATCTTCGGAGCTTTCCTGACGCGCTCCAACGTGCCTGGTTCGGTGCATACCTTCGGCAGCACCGGTATGACGCCGGTATTCACGGTTTTTCTTCTGACACTTGTGGTCGGCTCCGTCTGGCTGTTTATCTCCCGTCGTGATGACCTCAAAAGCAATCCGGGGGATGAGCGGATTGTCTCGGCCACCAGCACCTTCAGCGTGGCCAACGGACTTATTGCGGCGTCGGTCATCATCATTTTCATCGGTACGGTGCTGCCCTTCTTCATACGCACCAGTCCCGGCACAGACTTCTTTAACCTGACCCAGCTGCCGTTGTTCCTGGCGCTGATACTGCTGGCCGGAATCGCCATGTTTGTTGGCTGGAAACAGCCTGACCCGAATAAACTCGTGCGGCAGCTGCTGTGGCCTGTGGCAGGAGGCGCCATCGCGGTCGTCATATCATTTGCTGTTGGTGGCACGAGCTGGCATGCGCTGCTCGCGGTCTTCATCGTCGGTGCCGCCATAACAGCCACCCTTGTGAAGTGGGCGATGGACGTGGCCGCCCGTGCACGCGGCAAACAGGAGAACTTACTGACGGCCTTCTGCAGGCTGTTCGTGATCCAAAGAGGTCGCTATGGCGGCTACATCGTACATATCGGCATCTTCCTGATGGCGCTGGGAATTATCTTCTCTTCGGCCTACAGGAGCGAGATATCGTCTGTGATGGCCAAAGGCGACAGCGTAGAGCTTCGGGGATACGTGTTTCAGTATAACGGTTACGAAATTTCTCCTATGCAACATAAAGGCGACGGGGTGGTGTGGCTTACTTTCACTGCCGATGTGAGCGTCTCGCGCGATGGTGAAGTGGTGGCGGTGTTGCATCCCCATCGCACTCTCCAGTATGTCATATCAGAAGGTACCGTTACGGGCATCTACCTGGTGAACAATGAGGTGGCCATTGAAGCCGGCCTGATTCGTGATCTGTATTTGATATTCGTGGACTACGATACAACAGCCCATGAAACCACGCAGACGGTGTTGTTGACCATTATTGTTGAGCCGATGGTGTCGTGGATATGGATTGGGGGCGGGGTGCTGTTGCTGGGCGGGTTGCTGTCTTTTAGCGCCGCACTGCGCAAACCAGGGGAAGAATAGCCGCAGTAGGAATCCTAAGCCAAATATCGAAATCCGGGACAACGACCGGAATGCGAATGACGAAGACGCTTCTAAGCGGCTTGGAATTTCCGGTGTCAAAATTTGCACTAATCACGTCCAGATGCGGGTTATGTTTCCATACATACCCTATTGACATGGGGTGTACAATCACAATTAACTATGTCATTGCCAAACAGAGGATCTGCGTCATGAAGAAATTGATACGTATTACCCTTTCTTTGTGCCTCCTGCCTGTCCTGCTGGCCGGTTGTGTTCATTCGCCCACGAACGATATTTTGACATCAGAAAAGCCAATTGCTTCCACCTCTGTCACCACGACTGTTACGGAACCCGAGCCTGTACTTCCAGACGGAGATGAAGATATGTTTCCTGACGGAGTAGCGTTGATACCGGAATACCCGACCTATCCGGTTGATGTGGATTGGATAAATGTCGTATGGAGAAATGATTCCGACAGAGAAATAAACTTTGGCGTCTACAGCAGCCTTCAGAGAAAGGTGGGCGATGGATGGGAGGGAGTTGAACCTGTCCGCGATATATTTACGTTTTTGATTCCTTTTGTCCTCGCACCACACTCCCAAAAAGAGCTTTGGTATGGTATAAACTTCTACTATGG
>WREQ01000019.1 GCA_009779255.1 Dehalococcoidia bacterium | reverse complement strand
TGGTTACCGGGAGGTTATGCTTTTCGCCTGTTGCAGTGATAACATAGCGCAGCTTACGGAGTTCAAGCAAGGCCTTAGTTAGTGCCATATCCTTCGTGGTTTGATTTTTCTGTAGCAAATTAAATATGTGAGAACGCAGTATTGAAGCGATAAACCCTACAAAGGTTTTGCCGTCAGTGGTCTGCTGGGTATGTGTTTTAAACCTCTTGAAGTCTATCCCATTCTCCAAATCATCAAAGGTATAACTCTGCGATGCCGGTGTCTTTCCCTACCCCATAACACGGTCAACGCGTAATAGCAAACACAGACAGACCTTCCAACAACAAAGAAGCCCCCTCTTTCAAGGGGGCTTCTTTCACTAAAACCAGATCGGGACTAGCTTCTCAAAAACCTGTCCATATCCGCGGCGGCGCGCTTGGCGGCGCCCATGGCGGAGATGACCGTCGCAGAGCCGGTGACCACGTCGCCACCCGCCCACACGCGGTCTTTCTTCGTTTTACCGGTGGCCTCATCGGCCACCACGGTGCCGCGTTTGTTGGTCTCCAATCCGACAGTCGTTTGCGCAATCAGCGGGTTAGGAGTGGTACCCAGCGCTATCACCGCCACGTCAACGTCCAGACTGAAGTCGGAGCCGGGCTTAACAATCGGGCGACGGCGTCCAGACGCATCCGGCTCGCCCAGTTCCATCTCAACGCACTGCATACTTTTTAGCTGGAGCTTTTCGTCGCCGGTAAAGCCGGTGGGGTTGGTCAGCAGGCGGAATTTAATCCCCTCCTCCTCGGCGTTCTCCACTTCCTCGTGGCGCGCCGGCATCTCTTCGCGGGAACGGCGGTAGATAACGGAAACCTCAGCGCCCAGCCTGAGGGCGCAGCGCGCAGCGTCCATGGCCACGTTGCCGCCACCGATGACCGCCACCTTGCGTCCCACCTGCACTGGAGTGTCATATTCGGGGAAAAGATAGGCCTTCATCAGGTTAACGCGAGTCAGGAACTCGTTGGCGGAATAGACGCCGCTCAGGTTCTCGCCGGGCACGCCGAGGAACATCGGCAAACCCGCGCCAGTGCCCAGGAACACGGCGTCATAACCAGCAGCCAGCAGTTCATCCACGCTGTCGATTTTACCAACCACGGCGTTCAGCTCAAGGGTAACGCCGAGGGATTCTACGTATTTGACCTCGCCCTGTACGATTTCCTTGGGCAGGCGGAACTCTGGAATGCCGTACATCAGCACGCCGCCCGCCACGTGCAGGGCTTCAAACATGTCCACCTTATGCCCCAGCATGGCCAGCTCAGCAGCGCAGGTGAGGCCGGCGGGGCCGGTGCCAACCACCGCCACCTTTTTACCTGTGGAAGGAACTATTTCAGCCGGCTTGCCGGAGGGATTCTCCCTTTCCCAGTCGGCTACGTAGCGCTCGAGGCGCCCGATGGCGACGGGGGCGCCCTGCCTGTTCATGATGCACTGTGATTCGCACTGCGACTCCTGCGGACAGACGCGGCCGCAGATGCCGGGCAAGGCGTTCTTGCGCTTGAGTATTTCGGCGGCTTTGGGCAAGTCATTTTCCTTCAGCGCGACGATGAACTCTGGGATGTCCACATTTACTGGACAGCCGGAAACACAAAAGCGCTTGGGGCAGTTGAGACAGCGGGAAGCCTCTTCGGCTGCCATCTCCGGAGTGTAGCCGAGAGCTACTTCTTCGAAGTTGCGCCCGCGCTCCAGCGGGTCCTGACGGGGCATTTCGATACGATTCAGGTTGAGCTTGGCCATTTTATTTCCCCTCCGTCTGGCAGGTGCCTCGCTGGCATTTCCATTGCTCAAGAGATTTGACTTCCTCGGCAAGATAGGATTTCTGGCGCGCCATCAACTCGTCCCAGTCCACCAGATGACCGTCAAAGTCGGGGCCGTCCACACAGGCAAATCTGGTCTCACCATCCACCGTCACGCGGCAGCAGCCGCACATGCCGGTGCCATCCACCATTACAGGGTTGAGCGAAACGAGGGTTCTAGTCTTGAAGGGTTCTGTTGTTTTGGAAACAAATTTCATCATCACAGTCGGACCGATGGCGATGACGCGGGAGATGTTGTTGTCCGGCGCCGCCAGCAGGTCGCGCAGCGGCTCAGTGACCAACCCCTTACGCCCATAGGAACCATCGTCTGTGGTTATGACAAGTTCATCCGACCACCGCCCGACTTCTTTCTCCCAAAACAGTAACTCTTTGGAGCGGAAGCCCATGATGGTTATGACACGGTTGCCCGCCTGCTTGAGGGCGCGGGCGATGGGCATGATGGTGGCCACGGCAAAACCGCCGGCTACGCACACCACCGTGCCATAGTTATCAATGTGGGTTGGAAGACCAAGCGGGCCGGCAAAATCAGAAAGGCTATCGCCGGCTTTGAGAGTAGCCAGTTCAACTGTGGTCTTGCCCACTTCCATGAAGACGACGGTAACGGTACCCTCCGCTGCATCCCAGTCGGCTAGCGTCAGCGGAATGCGCTCGCCCTTGTCGCCGTTCCTAATGATGACAAACTGCCCGGCACTGGCCTTGGCCGCCACCCGCGGCGCGTCCAGTTTGAAGAGATGGATACTGGGTGTCAAAGACTGTTTTTCAAGTATTTTATACAAAGAAAACTATACTCCTCCCGAAAAAAATACTATGGCGGAAAAAAGAAGAGCCAAGCCGTAAACGGCTCAACGTGGGGGATAGAATAGCATTTTCCAGCCGTGGATTTCAAATCCGGCGGCTAAACTGGCGGAGACTAACACTTTGCGGCGGAGCCGAGGCCGGGCAAACTCCGACTCTATTCACACGTGCGTCAGGTCAGAGGCGCCTGGCTAAGAATACCAAAACTAACAGCAGGAGCCTGTCACAAGTTCATCGCCGCAGCTGTCATCCCCACACCCGCCGAATACGCCGTAGTGTGTGGAGCGGTTACCAATTACCTTGAACGCCTTTCCATACCGCGTATCCGACAGCATGGAAGCTATATTACCGCAAACAAGCGTAGGCTTGCCGGTGATAAAACAGTGGTCGGTGTCAAGGTCGAAGAAATGGGGGCTGCCCGCAATACCGCCGCTGTAATACGCGACTTGCCCGTAATCCTCACAACTATCCTCTAAATCAGCGAGTTTGAAAGCCCGTACTGTCCGCGATGAAAATATGGCGAATCCGAGTTTTGCTTCAATTTCCTCGTTGTCAAAATCCATATAGCGGATATTCGTATAACGGAAATCCGCCCATCCGCATTTTGCCATAATCCTGCGAAAATCTTCCGTGTACAGCACACCGCTCAAACACTCGCCGCGCAGGACGGGGTCGTTGGCAAGCGCTTCGGGGATACGCCTGTCCGAGAAAACATCGGCGAAGAATAATTCGCCCCCCGGCTTCAGAACACGGTATATTTCTTTGAACACTTGCTCTTTGGCGGGGGATAGGTTTATCACGCAGTTGGAGATTACAACGTCAACGCTGTTGTCCTCTATTCCAAGCGATTTCAAATCCTCAATATACCCTTGCAATAGCGTTACATTCGAGGATTTGTAGCCAAAACGCTCGCGTTGTTCGTCCTGATATTTTTTTGCCACGGCGATTTGTTCGGGTGTCATATCGACGCCGATGACGCGCCCTGTTTCTCCCACCAGCTTGGATGCAATATATACGTCCCTACCGGTTCCGCAGCCCAGATCAAGAACGGTCATCCCCTCCAGCAAAGGCGGCAGCGGCGAACCACAGCCATAAAACTTTGTCAGGATTTCATCCGCAATCAAAGGCAGTATCTCCCCGATTTCCGCCGGCAGATCATCCGCACAGCAGCACGCG
Source organism: Dehalococcoidia bacterium (assembly GCA_009779255.1). Classification (GTDB taxonomy): domain Bacteria; phylum Chloroflexota; class Dehalococcoidia; order Dehalococcoidales; family UBA1222; genus WREQ01. Next base: position 16,206 of record WREQ01000019.1, on the reverse strand, counting down.
CCGGATAGTAAATCATCACTGCTTTGCAGCGTTTTTCCGTAATACTCTTTTACTATGTCTGTTACGGACGGTGAACCGCAGCAATCACCCGATGCGTCGCAGCAACTGTTTTTTTCGCTCATTTACAACAACTCCTGTTCGGTGTATTTCTAACGCTTCTCACATTTGCATCCGAAGGTTAGCCATATCGCCGCCAGGCCGATGACGAAGATGACAGCATTAACAATCGTCCACCAGTCCACCAGCCGCATGGGGTTATTCATGTTCTCGGTCAGGAAGAAGACCACCACACCCACGATGCCAGCGATAACAGCAACGAGCAACCACAGCAGGTTGACAGCCTTACGAGTCCCCCCGCTATCCTTGCGCTTCCTGAAGAAGGCATACACCGAAGCCGCAAGAGCGGCTCCTGCGCCCGCAATGCAGAGTATCAGATTGACCAGCGCCCATTTCGCACCGGCCGCCGAACCGTCCCTCTCCCACTGAGCCACATAGGTAACATCGCTGGTAACAGTGGGAGATACTGTCGGCTCCCATCCGACGAATTTCCAGCCAGTTTCACCCGTCGCCTCAGGCGCGGCAGGCGTAGCGGCACCCAAATGCAGCCCTGAGTGAGTCTGTCTGGAGAAAGTACCGTGCGCACCCGGTTCATAGATGACAGTGAACGTATTACCCGTCGTCTGTGTCCAGTTGGCTCTTACGGTGACGTCGTTTGCCGGCATGGTGAAGGTGGTGGTGGCGCTGTTTGAGTTCGCCAGCGTAACGCCGCCCGAAACAACTGTCCAGCCAGTGAAGGTGTACCCGCTTCTGGCGCCGGCATTGACGGTCACGATACTGCCGGGGGTGTAAGTGCCAGCGCCCGTGGTAGAGGCATAGCTGTCGTTGACTGTGACGCGATATGTGACGGGCGTCGTCTGCGTCCAGTTGGCTCTTACGGTGACGTCGTTTGCCGGCATGGTGAAGGTGGTGGTGGCGCTGCTTGAGTTCGCCAGCGTAACGCCGCCAGAAACAACCGTCCAGCCGGTAAAGGTGTACCCGTTTCTGGCGCCGGCATTGATGGTTACGACACTGCCGGGGGTGTAAGTCCCAGCGCCCGTGGGAGAAGCATAGCTGTCGTTGACTGTGACGGTATAGACGGGAGTCGGTGGCGTGGGAGTCTGCGTCCAGTTGGCTCTTACGGTGACATCGTTTGCCGGCATGGTAAAGGTGGTGATACCGCTGTTTGGAGTAAACAGAGTCACGCCGCCGGAAACGACCGTCCATCCGGTGAAGGTATATCCGTCTCTGGCGCCGGCATGGATGGTTACGACCTCACCCTGGGCATAAGTCCCAGCGCCCGTGGGAGAAGCATAGCTGTCGTTGACTGTGACTCTATAGGCGGGCGGCTGCGGTGGTGGAGGCGGGGGTGGAGGTGTACTCTGCTGCCAGACCGCGTAGAGAACGGTATCAGAGTTGATGGTGAAAACGGAGCCCGCAGTATAGGTGGCCGAGGTCGCGCTGGCGCTGGCAGCCCAGCCTAGGAAAGTATAGTCTGTCATGGCCAGACCGCCGGTGTTGCCCAACACGATAACATCGCTTCCCACCAGGTACGGGCTGTCGGGGTCAATCGGGACGCTGCCGGAAGTATTGTTGTTGCCGTTGTATGTGACGGTGTAAGTGTCTTCCAGAACGTCAGGTGTGTTGTTGCCGTTCCGGTCATAGCCCCAGACCGCATACACAGTCACATCGGACGCTACGATGTCCACTGTTGTGATCGTAGTCGGGAGGGTAGCGATCTCGCCAGCACCGTAGATGTGCGTATCTTTCGCCGCCGTCCAGCCGATGAATACTATCGCATCGCCGATGTAGGCCGGGTCGTAGTCAGGCGCGGATGTCGACAGGGTGTATCCGTTCTGAGCTGAGAGCCCCGTTTCAGGGTTCGGGTTCGGACCTGTAGTGTCGTCGCCGCCGTTTAAGTCGTATATGACGTGGTAGGTAGAACGCGTTAAGTATTTGAAGCCAATACCAGGGATACCATCCACAGGTAAGGTGTCTAGGCTCATCTGGTAGCCGGGCGGGAATGTTACCAGACTATCACTGTTGAAAATTGACCCGGTTCCGACAAAGTAGCGTCCCGCTCCGATGAAGGTGGTTAGCCCCGGCTCCAGTGTCAGCGAGCTTGCCACTCTGATTGCGTAGCCGTTCGTTGCCCAGAACACCCCGCCGGAAATCTCGTTGAGTGTCCCTTTGTTCAGCCCGTCACAGTCGACTGCGGAAAGATAACCGGTTATCTTTCCGCCGGAGATCCTGTCGATCGTCCCGTGGTTGGAGATGCCGCTCGAAAAGTCTCCGGTTCCAGTTATTTTGCCGCCGCTGATTTCGTCAATACGGCCGCCGTTGTAATTCCAAATGCCCGCCGATGCGCCGGTGAACTCCGCGTCCACGCCGATAGCCGCTATCCGGCCCACATTTAAGATTCCATAGTCTGATCCCGTAAATGTTCCGCCGGAAATCCCGGTGATGACGCAGTAAGAGTCATTTTGCAGACCGGCATATGTACCCACAAACGTCCCACCCGTTATAGCGTCTATTTGGGACCCTGCCGAAGAGTTAAGTCTTATAAGCAATAATCCATAGTATCCGCCGGAAAAATGCCCGCCTGATATGGTGCCAATACCCGTTGGTCTCGTAAAGCCGCCTATGGCATCATAAGCAAGAACAACTGCAGGGTTGCCATTGGGATAACTGCCGACGCGCTTAACTACGAAGGTGCCGCCGCTGATTTTATCGACCCAGCCGCTGCGGACCACTGCTAAGGCGCTGTTGACTTCAGCCTCAAAATAACCGCCGGAAATTTCGCCTATTTGGGCGTCATCCTGGACGAAAAGAACATGGCCGTGAAGGCCATTAGGGTCGCCCCTCTCATAGAATCTGCCGCCGGAAATTTTATCGATCTTCGTGCCGTAGCCAGACAGAAGCACCGCGTCTATCCTGCCTACAAAGGTACCGCCGCTGATTTCGCTTATCTGGGCACCATTCTCCAGACTTAAAGCTCCTCGGTCCCCATCGAGGTACCCGCCGCTGATTTCACCAGAAGCGGCGGTACCGCTTAAAACCAATGCGAAGCCGCTGTGGTCTTTAATGATTACGCCGTCTTTGACGTTTACTGTCCCGTTGGTGACCCTCACCGTCTTTGAAATCGTCAAGTGATTTTCGTTAACGCCGTTCCCCAGGGTGAGGCTGCCGCCGCCCTGTACCCTAATGTAGGAGCCCATAACGGTATAAGACCAATTGGCTCCGTAAATCGTAATGTTTTCTGAGTCGATGATAATGTCCCCCGCCTCGGTCACATCACCGATGACTTCGAGAGTGAATGTTGTTAGCCCCGCGCTTTTCGCCGCCGCAATCGCATCGGTAAGGGTGTCAAAATACTCGTCTCTCTCAACCAGTTTCACCGGATGCGCTGCAGGCGTCGGGGGCATCTGGACCACTGCCCACTCAATAATATTGCTTCCGTAAACGATGCGCATAATGTTTCCGGAGAGGTTCCATTTCACATTGCTGAAGCTGGCCGTATTACCGGCCTTGCGGGTCAGGCCGTTTTGGGTTCCGTCATAGGCAACCGAGAGGTACTGGGGGTCAACCTCAACGATCATGCTGTTGTCCAAAACCTCAAAATTCCCGGTGCAGGTGCCCACCAGGAACACAGCCAGGCTGTCATTCTGCATAGAAATTGCAACATTGCTGCCATATCCCCCGCTGTTGGCTGTAACCGTACCTCCGGTTATTTTTACCGTCCCCGATATGACCTTGACAGCGACGCAATCATAGCCTTCGTCTATGACCTCGCCTCCGGTTATCGTTACGCTGCCCGTATCGACTTTGATTCCCGTGCTATAAGTGCCAGTGGCTGTAACTTTACCGCCGGTTACCGATACGCTGCCTTCCACGACTTCAATTGCATAGTCCTGCCATCCGGAAGCAAAAACCTCACCGCCGGTGACCGTTACGCTGGCTGCATAGACCTTGATAGCTGCAGTGTAATTCCCGTCAGCTGAAATTTTGCCGCCGGTTACCATTACACTGCCATCTTCGAGATATATAGGGGATGCGGCGAAAATTTCGCCGCCTGAAACGACGATATTACCACCAAATGAATAGATTGCGTAACCCTCTGTGACCAGCCTCCCACCTTCGGCCACCTCAAAGATGCCATCGCCACCGGGAATAGGCGCCAGGCCTTCGGAGTTGGCTTTCCACACCACCGTGACCCCCAAAGGAATGTCTAGCCATAACCAGCCGGCACGTAAAACTCGGTCAGACGGTGGCACCGTTTCCGGGGGAAGGCCTTGCCATAATTCTTGCCCATTGGTCTTGCTGCCGGTGACGACGACGGTGTCGCCGGGCGATGCGGTGTTGATGGCGGCCTGTATGCGGATTTCAATATCGTCAACCGTGTCGGTATCGGAGATGACAACAGATATTTCCGTTGCTTCTGCTTGGACTATTTTTGAACCAAAAGGACAAATTAAAAGCACCGCTGCAAGTAATCCACTGATAAACGCTGCTTTTTTAAACATAATCTCTCCCCTCGGCCACCTGGCCGAAAACATTTCTCCTCATCGCCGTTGGGAAAAAGAACCCTTGTAAAGTAACGGCGCAACATCAACTAGGACGGGTACGCCCCGCCCTCAACACGCAGACACGGAGTCCGGACACAATCTCAACCCAGCCCTTTCTCCGGTGAAAAGGGCTGGTCCCTGACGCGTTTCTAGCAATCGTCCGGAGGAATTTCAAAATTGGTCAGGGATTCTTCCGGGAGCATTTTTTCCAGAATGCGCTCCATGGCCATGGTGTGAGCGCAACGACCCCACTTGGTGTAAAAGTCGCAGCTGCAAGTCCACTTGCCCTCTGAGTAGCAGGTAGCGTGGTCTTTGTTAGTTCCGTGGAAATTGACGCGGAAGTCGGTGAAAGTGATGCGTTCGGGTTCCTGAGCGTAGCGCTGCGCCTTTTCAATCTTGCCAATGAGACTGGACTGCATACCGCACCTCCTAATAAATAATAAAGGCGCCGCCCTGCGACCGGGTTCGGCGCCTTAATCTGCCATCTGTACAATAAACATCTTCATGGCGATTTACTCCTCAAAGGAGTTTCCCCTACTCTACTACACGATTACAGGAGATGTCAATACCTGACTTGCGCACCGGGGTAAAAAGTTTGAAAATTTATTTCTGGAGAGCATGAAACTCACTGTTTCCGAAAACCGTTTCCGTATACCCTCCCGATTGTTGACACCTGCCCCTAATCCCCCCTATCTTATCCTGGTATGAAAGCCTTGCTGCAACGCGTAAGTTCTGCCGCCGTTGTCACTGACGGTGAGGAGATTGGCCGCATCGGGAACGGGCTGTGCGTTTTCATCGGCGTCGCGGCAGGCGACAGCGAAAAAGACGCCGGCTGGCTCGTCTCCAAGCTGGTAAACCTGCGCATCTTCGCCGACAAGACCGGAAAATTTAACCTCTCGCTGCTGGAAACCGGCGGCGAACTGCTTCTCGTAAGCCAGTTCACCCTGCTGGCTGATGCCAGACACGGAAGGCGACCCGGATTCGCCGATGCCGCCCCACCTGCGGAAGCCGAGCGGCTTTTCAACGTATTCGCGGAGAAGTGCCGCGGTACCGGCGTAATCGTAGCAACAGGGCGTTTCCAGGCACACATGGCTGTGGAGATTCACAACGACGGCCCGGTGACGATTATGCTTGACAGCCGAGACATGCCGATTGTCAGCCGTCCGCCGTCACGCCCCTGAGTCGAACCCCGAGAGTCATTTCTTTATTGCAACTAATTGTAGTTGCAACAGACTTGCAATAAGTTTCCTGTCGTGCTATTCTTCCCAAGTTATGTCCAATACACACAACATCGCATCAAAACTGGCAAAGAGCGGCTGCCGCATGACTCCGCAGCGCCTGATGATACTGGAGGCCATCGAGGGGGCAGAAGGCCATATCAGCGCTGAAGAAATCTATGAAAGCGTGCGCCGCCGCTACCCTTCGCTGAACGCCTCCACGGTTTACCGCACCATGGAAATGCTCAAGGATCGGGGGCTGGTGACCGAAACCGACATGGGCGACGGGCGCGTGCGTTTTCACTCCGCCGGAAACGAACATCATCATCATCTGGTCTGCTCGGTATGCGGCCAGGTGTTTGATCTTTCAGAGGAACTGCTGTCCCCCCTTGCCAAAAAACTGGCTTCGGACTACGGCTTCAGAGCTGATTTACAGCACATGGCCATTTTCGGCAGATGCAAAAACTGCCCCTGAGTTTTACAACGAAAGTATCTAACGAGCAAAACATAAAACGATATCTGATGGTGTTCTACGCGACAGAAGCGGCGTAACTACTTCCGACATTTTTAATTTTGTGCTTTGGGGGTGAAAAAGTGAATCAAGAATATTGGAATAAAGCAAAAGCGTTCCACAGGCACGAATGCCCCGGCCTTGCGATAGGCGTTAAGGTTTGCGAAGCTGCCGTAGAAAAGATGGGGGTTAATCCCGCCTCTGACGAGGAACTTGTCTGTATCGCGGAAAACGACGCCTGCGGGGTTGACGCCGTTCAGGCGCTAATGGGTTGCACCATAGGAAAGGGCAACCTGCTATACAAAAACAACGGTAAGCAGGCGTTCACTTTCATAAAACGCGATACCGGACAAGCTATACGGTTTTATCTGAAAGCACGAAATAACGGCATGGAGAGGCTCGAATATCTGGAGTATCTGCTAAACGCCCCTGTTGACGAAATTTTTGACTACAGGGAAGTGCAGATTTCATTACCTGAGCGGGCGAGATTGTTCGCGTCTGCCGTCTGCGAAAAATGCGGCGAGTCCGCGGCGGAGCATAGAATCCGTGTGCAGGAAGGAAAGAAAGTCTGCATGGACTGTTTCGTGGAATATAGCCGTGGTTGGTAAATCAAGTTTAAAAATAAATCACAATGAGATAGACAAATGAAATTCAAAAAGGTATTGGCTTTACTTATAGCGGCGGCGGTGGTTTTCGGTTTATCCGCCTGCAATACGCAAAGGGACAATGAAGGTGAAACGAGGATCGTCACCGATGTTTGGGGGCGGGAAGTGGAAATCCCCGTAGATGTAAAGACGATAGTCTGCTTGGGTTCAGGCGCACCACGGCTCGCCGCTTATTTGGATGTTGTGAACATGATTGTCGGTTCGGAAGAATATCTTTCGCAGGGCGTGAACGTCGCAAGGGACTATAACCCTGTCCATCATGCGAAGTTAATCACATTACCCGTAGTCGGCGCGGGCGGCGGCAGCGGAAATAACAACGGCTATCCCGAAGAACTGATAATGCTTTCCCCGGACGTTATCATCGCGGGATTCGACAGAGAGCCCGCCGATGAGTTGCAAGCGCAGACCGGCATACCCGTCATATCGGTACGGCATCTGACGGGATTGGCAGATGAAAGTTTTTACGCAGCCATGCGCGTATTTGCCGAGGTTGTCGGAGCGCAGGAGCGGTGCGAAACCGTCCTGTCATATATAGACGCCATGAAAGAGGATTTGCACAGCCGCACAGCCGGCGTTCCCGAAAACGAGAAGCTGAAAGCATACGCAGGCGCGGTGACATGGAACGGACGGCGCGGCTTTTCCGGGACGTACTCAAACTTCGGCATATTTGAAGCGATCAACGCACGAAATGTCGCCCATAGCGCTGGCATACCGGCTTTCTATGAAGCTGGTTTTGAAAGCATCGTCGTATGGAATCCAGATGTTATCTTCCTCGATCCGGGCAACATGGACTTGGTAAACGACGAGTATAGAATCAACCCAAATTTTTTCAACTCCCTACGCGCGGTTAAGGAAGGTAATGTATATACAATGCCTGCCTTCAATTCCGCCGGGACAAATGTAACTTACGCCTTTATGAACGCCTACTATGCCGGTATCATCCTGTTCCCCGAACAGTTCGCCGACGTTGACATAGCCGAAAAGTCCGCGGAGATATTGACTATGTTCCTCGGCATGAATACATACGACATCATGGCGCAGGGCGGTCTGTACTACGGCAAGCTAACAATAGGCGAATGATCGTATGGGTATATTAAAACGCTTATCCGGCGGGGATCACGAATACCACCGCTATATCGGCAAAAAATGGCTTGCACTCATTGCCCTTGCCGCGCTCTTGTTCATAGCTATACTGATAGCCCTTTCCGTAGGTTCATCTGGGATTTCCTTATCGGAGATACTGCGAGTCATTTTCGGCGGCGGGGAGCAGGCAAGCAGAACTATCATCTTCAACGTCCGAATGCCACGCATAGCGACTGGCATGGGTGTCGGGATTGCGCTCGCTATGGCCGGATGCGTTATGCAGAACGTACTCCGCAATCCATTAGCCTCCGCCTCGACACTCGGCATCTCGCAGGGGGCTTCCTTCGGTGCGGCTCTTGCCATCATATACTTCGGCGCGGGAACGCAGATAGCCAACGCTTCCACCAACGCCATCACATTTACGAATCCGTATACGGTCGTTATCTTCGCCTTCTTGGGCGGGATTACGACAACGGTTCTGATACTGTTCCTGTCCCGCGTGACCGGGGTTTCCCCATCCGTGATGATATTGGCGGGCGTCGCAATAAGCGCGATGTTCACCGGCGCGACAACGCTCATGCAGTATTTCAGCGACGACAACATGGTCGCCGCCGTCGTGTACTGGACATTCGGCAATCTCGGGCGGGCTGGCTGGCAGGAAATTGGATTGATATACATACTCAGCGCGGCGGCATTCGTGTACTTCATCCTCAACCGATGGAACTACAATGCGATGGAGAGTGGAAACAATACGGCAAAAAGCCTCGGTGTGAACGTCAATACGCTGATCCTCGTCAGCATGACGGTTGCCACCCTTATTTCCGCTACAGCGATAGCGTTTGTCGGGACTATCAGTTTCATCGGTTTGATTGCGCCCCACATCGTCCGCCGGTTCGTCGGCAGCGATTACCGTTTCCTTATACCGGGTTCGGCGCTGATGGGTGCTGTAGTTATGCTTGCCGCTGATATAGCGTCTCGGATGATCCAAGCCCCCGCCATTTTACCGATTGGGGCGATCACGTCCTTCCTCGGCGCGCCGCTGTTTTTGTATCTGATAATAAAGCAGGGAAAGAGAAGATAATATGGTTGAGATAAAAAACATCTCTTTTTCCTATGGGAGAATTGAAGCGGTGAAGGATGTCAGCTTTGACGTGCAGGCAGGCGAGTGCGTCGGCATCCTCGGCAACAACGGTTCCGGAAAAAGCACCCTCGTCACCTGCATCAATAAGATAAGAATGCCGAAAACCGGTAGCGTCTGCATCGACAAACACGATACCCACAAAATGAGCCGCCTGGAAACGGCGCGGCGCATATCCTATGTGGCGCAGAAGAACGAGATAAGCCAGATCACCGTGTTCGATTCAGTTCTGCTCGGCCGGAAGCCGTATATCAAATGGGCGGTGTCACAAGAGGATATGGATATTTGCGATGAAACGATTGATAAGATCGGTTTATCGGCTTTTAAGTTGAGGTACATTGACGAACTATCAGGCGGCGAATTGCAAAAGGTGATGCTTGCGAGGGCTCTCGTACAGCAACCGAAGCTACTGCTCTTGGACGAGCCGACAAGCAACCTCGACCCCAAGAACCAATATGAAATGCTGGCATTGGTAAAGAGCCTGACGGTAGAACGCAGTATTTGCTCCATCATTGTGATACACGACATCAGCCTTGCGCTGCGGTACTGCGACCGGTTTGTGTTCCTGAAAGACGGCGCGGTTTACAAGTGCGGAGATGAATCAATCGTTACGCCGGAAACCATCAGCGACGTTTACGACGTCGACTCAACGATAGAGGTCATTAGCGGACGCAAAATCGTCGTCATTAACTAGAGAGAGCTACTCGGGCAGCGTGGATTCGTCTTACTTGCTGTACGCGGGTTTACGCTATAGTGCACCGGTCAAAGCCTATTATGTCAAGGCCGCGTTTCAGCCGGAGTTTGAACTGCGCGACGCATATAGGCTCGCTGAACAAGTCGGAGCGGAAATGGCCGTGTTGGGAATGGAGAAAACTCACAACTCTCTGCTCGTACCTGACGATTGACAATTCGCCCGGTGCTGTCCTATATTCAAATAGCCGGGCAGCGTCCCGGCTTCCGTTTTGTGGGGAAAAAGCCATGTGGACGACAACCATATATCCCAGATTCGGGGACACCGACATTCTGGGTCATATAAACAACACCGTGCTGGCGGCGTGGTTCGAGCAGGCACGCAATCCTATCTTCAAAATATTCTGCCCCAGCCTCGAAATAAACTACGATACTTTCTCACTCATCATGGCGCATACTGACTATGACTTCGTAGGAGAAATATGCTTCAGGCAGGAGGTAGAAATCCGTAGCGGCGTAAGCCGCATCGGCACGAAGTCCTTCACCGTATATCAGGAGGCCTGGCAAGGCGGCCGGCTCTGCGCCAAAGGCCACGCGGTAATCGTTCACTACGACTTCAGGCAGAAGATTTCTACGCCCGTGCCGGAGGAAAAAAGGTTGCTCCTGGCGGAACACGCGGTGCAAGAACCTTCTTAACAATTAGTACCGCTCCTAACCGATAATAACAAAGGGAATGATTTGTCTACAAAATTACTTTGAACATAATTTAGAATTACCCTCTCTATTGAGCCAATTTCAGATTAAGCCCGTATAACGCCGCCGGAAGGCCCAATTTGCCAGCTCGCGCTTCAGGCGGTATAATTTCAACCTGTCATCATTATTTGCCCGAAAGGAGTTATTCTATGACCAGCTATGCTTTTTTCCAGAAAAAATTCGTGCCTTTGAGCGAGGCCAAGCTCGGCATCATGACCAACTCCCTACACTACGGAACAGCGCTGTTTGAAGGTATACGCGGCAACTGGAACGCCGACCAGGACGAAATGTATCTCTTCCGCCTTAGGGAGCATTTCGAGCGCATGCACACCGGCGCCAGACTGCTCAAAATTGTCATTCCCTACTCCGTCGATGAAATGATAAACCTGACCATCGAGCTGATGCGCAAAAACGGCCTCAAGGAGGATACCTATGTGCGCCCTCTGGCTTACAAGAGCACCGAACAGATGGGGGTTCGCCTGCACAACCTTGACGCTGACTTTTTCATGTTCTGCATGCCTTGGGGACGCTATCTGGACACCGATTCCGGACGCTGCTGTGTTTCCACCTGGCGCCGCCCGTCGGACAATACCATCCCGCCGCAGATAAAGGCCACCGGCCTGTATCTTAACAACGCCCTTGCCAAGACCGAGGCTATCGAAAACGGTTTTGACGAGGGCATCATGCTCTCTCCCGACGGCTATGTTTCGGAAGGCTCCGGCGAGAACATTTTCCTGGTAATCAACGGAAAGCTGCACACGCCAGCGGTTCACAACAGCATCTTGGTGGGAATCACCCGCGACACCGTTATGAAGTTGGCAAAGGAAGAATTGGGGATAGAAACCGTGGAGCGCTCCATTGCGCGCGGCGAACTCTACACCGCGCAGGAATGCTTCCTGACCGGCACCGCAGCCCATCTCACCCCCATAGGCGAAATTGACGGGCGGACGCTTGGCGATGGCCAGGCCGGTCCGATTACCTCCCAGCTCAAGAAGCTGTACTTCGACACCATACAGGGGCGCCTGCCCAAATACATGGACTGGTGTACGCCGGTTTACGGGAAGGCGTAGTCAGCCGCTTTTGTAATCAGGTTATCCGTTGTCTATTCAAAAAAAGACCCGCCTAGGCGGGTCTTTTTTCATGTCAATGAATTGTCTTCGCTGCAACTAACAAGAGCCTTCGGAAATGTTCTCTGCCGATTATCCGTTTTCGGACGGACGGGAGTAGTGAGCGAATCCGTTTGATTGCCGCACTTGAAGCTGTATAAGTCTTACAGACAGCGGTTTGCTCCTGTAGAAGTACCCTCTCTGCAGTGGGAGATTACTCCGTCGTCATACGCGCCCACTCAAGAGCCTCTCCCGCGACAAAAAGCGAGCCGGTGGCGCAGACAAGGCCGTCTTTGCCCGCAAGCTTCACCGCTTCATCGAGAGCGCCTGCCACGGATTCCGTCACTCGCAATTCCTTCCCCAGCCTCCTGAACTCCAGGGCGAGGTCTTCCGCAGGCAGGGCGCGGGGATGGCGCGAGCGGGCAGCCAGCACTATGTCAAACAGCGCCGCCAGACTATAAGCCACCCCAGAAACATTCTTGTCGGAGGAGGCGCCGATAACCAGTATACGCATCCCGCAGCTCCTGCCGGTAGTAAAATCGGCGAGCGCCAGCGCCAGTTCACCCGCTGCCTGTGGATTATGAGCGCCGTCTATAATCACATCCGGCTTTTCACGTATTTGCTGGAAACGCCCCGGCCAGCGCACAGAGGCGAAGCCTTTTGTCATGGCAGCGACAGGTATGTCGAATCCGCGTCCGACAAGTGATTCCAGAACCCCCACGGCCACGGCGGCGTTCTCCTGCTGAAAGCGTCCCAGTAGCGGGATTTCAAGATGATACTTTCCGAGCTGCCCCTTTATGTCCAATACCTGCCAGCCTTTCCGCTGTCCTGCGGAGGCGTAAGTAATTTCATGACCGACGCGCACAAGCGGCGCGCCGAGGTTTGCGCAGGCAGCGGCAATCACCTCCGCAGCTTCTGGCGGCTGCTGCGCGCTTGTCACGGGCACTCCCGTCTTTACAATTCCAGCCTTCTCGGCGGCGATTTTATCCAGCGTATCGCCCAGCACATCGGTGTGGTCCAGCCCCAGGGTGGTAATGGCGCAGGCTTCCGGCCTGATGACGTTGGTGGCATCAAGGCGTCCGCCCAGCCCCACTTCTATAACGGCGAAATCGGCGCGCTTTTCGGCAAAGTGCAGGAAACCCAGCGCCGTCAGCACCTCGAAGGTGGTCAGCTTGCCATAGTTAGATGCCGCGTTGACCGCCTCCACCTCTGGTTTCAGCCGCGCCGCGAGTTCGGACAGTTCACCACGCGATATGAGATGGCCGTCGACACTGAAACGCTCCCGGATGTCCACCAGATGCGGCGAGGTGTAGAGCGCAACGCGGAATCCGGCGACCCCAAGGACGGAAGCCGTCATGGCGGAAGTGGAGCCTTTGCCCTTGGTGCCGGCAATATGCACCGTGCGGTATTCAAGTTGGGGATCACCCAGCCGCGACAGCAGTTCATACATGCGTCGCAAATCATAGTTCACCGGAGAACACGGCTGATGCTGCGTCTCGTAATCAGTGAAGCTGTACAAAAAATCCAGGGCGGCTTGATACTTGTCCATGTCTTTGAAATGAATATTATGCCACTTTGGGGGAAAGAGGAAAACCCCCGCCCACTTTCCTTGCTCACTGGTGTATAATATAGGCATTCTGCGTTTTTGAAAGGGGTTTTGCCATGAGCGGCGAGATGGTACATGTTGGTTTCGGAAACATCCTGGCCATGGGCCGGGTAATCGCCATCGCCTCCCCCAACTCGGCTCCTACCAAACGCACCATTCAGGAAGCACGCAGCCGCAGCATGTTGGTAGACATGACCAACGGGCGCCGCACCAAGGCCGTGATTTTCGTCGACAGCGGCCACATCGTGCTGGCAGCGCTGGCGCCGGAAACCATCACCGGGCGCTTACAGGTCAACCGCGGCGCCAATACACTGCGCACCGAGCTTACCGATGAAATCCTCCGACTCTGATTTCGCTCCGCCCTCCCACCCTTTGGTATTCGTACTTTCAGGGCCTTCGGGCGCCGGCAAGGATGTCCTACTCGCTGCCATGAAGGAGCGCGGGTTGCCCTTGTATTACACCGTCACCAACACCACACGCGCCTGCCGTCCTGGCGAAAGCGACGGCAAGCCATACCGCTTCGTCGGGATGGAGGATTTCGAGAGACTGCTGGAGCGTGACGAGCTGTTGGAGCACGCCGTGGTCTACGGCAACCACTACGGAGTACCCAAGAGCCAGGTGCGCGAAGCTCTCGCCGCCGGCAAAGACGTAATCCTCAAAATAGACGTGCAGGGTGCCATGACCATCAAGAAACTGCTGCCCGACGCGACGCTGATTTTCCTGATGCCGCCATCGCTTGCCGAACTGGCCAGACGGCTGGGTGGACGCAAAACCGAAACCCCCGAAGAACTCGAGTTGAGGCTGGCCACCGCCCGCGCCGAAATTGCCAAGCTTTCCGAGTTCCATTACGTGGTGACCAACCGCGACATTCGCCAGTCTCTAAACGACATCTCCGCTATTATCGCGGCGGAGAAACTGCGCGTTGCCCCGCGCCGCTACCACCTCTAGGGAATCTCACCACAGCGGCTGTCCAGGTCATAATTAGAGGTAGCCGGTGGCCGCCAATGGTGGCTTGTACTGGAAGTGTTGCCACAGGACAATGTGGATGATGCTATAATATCCTTTTATGTTGTGCGATGAGAAGAAAATGCGCAGACTACTGATGTCAATATCCGCTTTTGCCCTGACGGCGTTGTGCCTGTTTCAGGCCGCCTGTCTGTCCGGCTCCGGACACACCGTGGAGCGCTATTTCGACTACGCAGACTTCACGTCTATCTCCTCCAGCGAGGCTTTCAAGCTGGAGGTTCGCCATGCTGCCACTTACTCCGTAACCATCACAGTAGACGATAATCTTGAAGAATACCTCGACGTATCAAAAGATGGCGACAAACTCAGGATTGCCATGAAAATCGGGTATATCTATTCCAGCCCTAACCTCAAGGCGGTGGTTACCACCCCGCGGCTGGAAGGTCTGACTGTTTCAGGCGCCGGCGAGTGCCTGCTCAGCGGTTTTCAATTGGCGGATGATTTCCGCCTGGAGGTCTCCGGCGCCAGCAAAGTCTTTTTCAGTGATATGAGCGTCAACCGCCTGACGCTGGAAGTCTCCGGTGCCAGCAAGGCCGAAGGCAGCATCAATACCAGCGGCGACACCGCCATCAAAGTGACCGGCGCCTCCTCCCTCAGGCTGAGCGGCAGGGGCGTAGATGCCAATATCGAAGCTTCCGGTGCATCCACGGCCGACATGGCGGATTTCAGCCTCCGTGATGCCAGTGTCAACATATCCGGCGCCTCTACCGTCAAGGTGTCCGCCGCAGGCGGTATATCGGGGGAAATCAGCGGAGTATCTAACCTGTATTACACCGGCAATCCGTTCATGGACAACCTCGACATCACCGGAGTTTCATCCGTTAAACGGATTGACCCAGCGCCATCCACCGGCAGTAACACGCATTAACGGCATACAGGTGCCACTCCGCCGTGGCGGACTGCCTCAATATGCTGGGATATGATACCCAAAAGCCCAATATGTGCTGGACTCATACAGGATATTGACAACCCTGCAATAGGTCTGCTACGGTTAAGCCACGAGCGGGAGTAGGCAAAGTGTATTTAGGAGGAGTATCTGTAATGAAACTTCACACCAAATCTAGTCTGAAAAGAATCCTTGCTTCCCCAGAGATAGAACTATGGCAAAGCACAAGCTGTTTTGTGTCCTGTTAGGTGTGTGCATGGTTGCCATGGCAACTTCTTGCGTTGATGATGCGTTTTATTCGTCAACACTCACACCATCATATAGCACGCCACCTGATGTTACAGTCAAACCCCCTTCCTTTACCACAGAATGGCCTCTTACTACCCCTGCTGACCCGAACAGAACAGAGCCAAATCCTGCTTCGGATTTTCTCTACACAAACAATGGTACCAGCGTTACAATTACCAAATACATAGGCCTTGACAGCGATGTTGTAATCCCAAGGGAAATTGAAGGCAAAAGCGTAACAAATATTGGTGAAGGTGCTTTCAAAGGTTGCGGAAACCTTACAAGTTTAGTCATGCCGGACAGCGTAACAAGGATTGGCAAAGGTGCTTTTTCGTTTTGCAGCGGCCTTACAAGCATAACGATACCGCAAGGCGTAGTCAGTATTGGCGACGAGGCTTTTTCGCTTTGCAGCGGCCTTACAAGCATAACGATACCGCAAGGCGTAGTCAGTATTGGCGACGAGGCTTTTCGAGGTTGTAGCAGCCTTACAATGGTATCTATCCTTGGTAGCTCAACAAGTATTGGCTATGGAGCTTTTGCCTGCGGGGTCATCTTATACAACGACTTCGAAAAAGGTGTCGCGTGGAGGGACTATTACACTTGCCCCGACCTCACCATCATCTGCTTACCCAATTC
>WREQ01000018.1 GCA_009779255.1 Dehalococcoidia bacterium | reverse complement strand
TGGTGTGAGTGTTGACGAATAAAACGCATCATGAACGCAAGAAGTTGCCATGGCAACCATGCACACACCTAAGAGGACACAAAACAGCTTGTGCTTTGCGATAGTTCTATCCCTGTCAGGAAATATATATCTGACAACCCATCCCACCTGGCCCAGCATTTACGGACACAATGTTTCCGCCGGTATAGTTGCCAGCGGGTATGACCACAGAAACCATTGATCCTATGTAAGAAGTTATATCGACTTTACCAAGAGAGCCATTTGATAGTTTCAAAACCACGAAATGCCTAAAATCTGATACCGTCCCGCTCCATACATTGAGGGTTATATTTTTAGTGGAGCCTGGGGTAAACGCAAATCCAATATAGTAACATGCGAAACTAGATACCATATATGTAGTGCTTGGGGAACTATATGTGACAATGCTACCTGGTTCGCTACGCCATTGATTTGTCGCATACAATGAGTAAGTTATTCTGGGCGCATAATTGTCTACCCAAAAATCTGCAAAAGTCCCCTTAAGACCTCCCGACAAAGCACCGCTTGAAGTCACAATGTTAATTGCCTGATAGACATCATAGATGTAATTGGGACTTCCCAACGATAAGTAGGCAAGGATTGCTTTAATAGTGTTGTCTCCGCCCTTAATATACATGTATAGAGGGAACAAGGCTGCCCCATAATGATTCTGAGCTATCAGAGGGTAATGGTTAAACTCTAAAAACTCATTTACTTGGATAGTATTACCTGTTTCCAATGAGCCATACAGCCTATAAGGCGCCCATGCTGCTATCCCATCAGCAAACCAAATTGGCAGACCGTGCAAGCCATACCTGTAGATGTTTGTTATGGCATGCATATATTCATGCGCAACGACGCCTTTTAACCAGTTTAAGGATTCAGGGTCACTTATACTCAAACTAGGGATGAAAATTTTTATATATGAAGTACCATCCCCGGAACATCCAGTATATGGAGCGTCGTTGCCAATTATAACATCGACGTTATATACGCTTGAACCTACCGCTGACACTGGCTTGTTAAATGTAGTTATATATCCAGTATGCACAAAAACACCATACACGGCTACAAAGTTGTTGTAGATGTCAACAATTAGCTGCGGCGCAGTTAGTGTGAGTCCTGAGTAGTTTGGATCATTGAAGTTAATAGCGAAATCGCCAGTACCACTTGGCCCACGGTATGTAGCATCACCGCGTGTCTTGGACGGAGCAACCATTTCTAACAGCGTTTCTTGCTTTTCTGGTGTCAACTGGCTAAAGAATGCCGTGTCCTCATAAAAAGACAAGAGTCTAGTCGCAAGCACGGTGCCGCAGGATCCGAAAGCTCTGGAATCCCATATCTCCAGATAGAAATCAAGGGCTTCTTCCTGAGATATTTTGCCGGCTTCGAGCGCTTCAGCCACCAGCTCAATGGGGTCGCCGGTGTTTGCCACAGTGTACTGATAGGACTTAGTGGTATTACCAACGGTGACAGAACCGCTTATCTGCGAGGTTTTGGCAAGTAATGATGTTCTGGCGCTAGAGATAGTATCTGGGGTAACGGTGTAAACAGCTTTTATCTGCTCTCCGCTGGCATTGAAAATATCTACTCGGACACTGTTCTCCACAGCGTCATCATAGGAGATGGTGAAGCTGTCTATCTCTGACGCACTTAAGGTAGCGCTTTTCTTGGAAGCGTCACTGTAGAAAACCTGATCTCTATCTATGCCAACACCGGCAGGAAGAGTCTCCAAATCAACCATGACCAAGAAGAGATTGGAGGGTTTAGCGAAGGTTACGGTGCCGTTGGCCTTAGTGTAGACAGAATGGGAATAGTTATGAGCGTAGATTTGAATACCGGTTGCCCTGTCGACACGATCCAGCACCGCGTCGTAAACATCTATTTTGATACCAGAGAGATCGCCGCTCTTGGTGTTATCTGCAATCTCCAGAGTGAAATAGCCAAAAGAACCGGCTGCGGGAACGAATGAGGTAAGCAATAAAGCCGTGGACAGTGCAAAGGAGGCGAGGATTCTTCTCAGACTAGATTTGGTGTGAAGTTTCATGACAGATACTCCTCCTAAAGGTAGTTTGCTTTTTCAGGCTCGCGATTCAAACGTAGCATATTCAGGGCAGGGTTGTCAATATCCTGTATGAGTCCAATATGTGTTTGAGTTTGTACAGCCGGACATGTATCTGGAATATCGCAGGGATCCGGCTGAAACCGACGGATGGATGAGTCTTGAGTGCGGAGAAATGGTCCTCAAACAGCCATTTCACTGCTCGCTAACCACCAAAGAAATGGCTACATCTCCGTCTTGAGCACACTGAGGAAAGCTTCTTTGGGCACCTCCACCTTGCCGATGGCCTTCATTTTCTCCTTGCCCTCTTTCTGTTTTTCCAGCAGCTTGCGCTTGCGCGTGATGTCGCCGCCATAGCACTTGGCCAAAACGTCCTTGCGCTTGGCGCCGATGTCAGCGCGTGCCACGATGCGTCCGCCGACGGCTGCCTGTATGGGGACAACGAAAAGCTGACGCGGAATGACCTCTTTGAGCTTGTTTACCAGCGCCTTGCCTGCATCATGCGCTTGCTCCGGAGGTACGATGCGCGAAAATGCGTCCACCAGCAATTCATTTACCAGTACGTCCAACTTTACCAGACGTGTTTCGCGGTAGCCCTCGAACTCGTAGTCCAGCGAAGCGTAGCCTTTGGTGCGCGATTTGAGGCTATCGTAGAAGGTGGTCAGCATCGAGCGCAGGGGCATGTCGTAGTCCAGCCGCACGCGCTGGTTTTCAGTGTTGCCAGAAGCGGCGCCGAGGAATTCGGTGTGGCGGTGTGCTCCACCCAGCTCGCGTTCCAGGTCCATCACAGGGCCGATGTAGGCCGATGGGGTGATGATGGATATTCTGACCCATGGTTCCTCTATTTTTGCAACACGGGACGGCTCAGGCATGTCGCCGGGGTTGACCACGGTTATCTGTTCGCCTCCGGTCATGGTGACGATGTATTTGACGCTGGGGGCGGTGACGACCAGCGCTAGGCCGAACTCGCGTTCCAGCCGTTCATAAACGATGTCGAGATGCAGCAGACCGAGGAAGCCGCAACGGAATCCGTATCCCAGCAGAGGGGAGTTTTCCGGCTCGTATGACAGCGAGGCGTCGTTGAGCTTGAGCTTCTCCATGGCTTCGCGCAGGTCGGCGTAGTCATTGGCGACGGTGGGGTAGATGCCGGCGAATACCATCGGTTTGGCGGGGCGGTAGCCGGAGAGCGGCGCGTTCGCTGGGGCAATGGCGGATGTGACGCTGTCGCCCACTGGTGCCTGGCTCACGTCCTTTAGTCCGGTTGCGATGTAGCCCACCTCGCCGGTGGCAAGCTCATTTACGGGTACCTCGCGTGGGCCGAAATAACCCACTTCAATTGCCTCAAAAGCGGTGCCGGTGGCCATCAATTTCAATTTATCGCCGCGCTTTATGGAGCCGTCCATGACTCGCAGATAAGCGATTACGCCCTTGTAGCGGTCGTAATGCGAGTCAAAAATGAGGGCGCGCAGGGATGCCTCCGGACTGCCTCTGGGTGGGGGAATGCGTTCAACTATGGATTCCAGCATCTCCGACACGCCCTGCCCAGTTTTACCTGAAATTCTTAGCGTTTCATCCTCGCGGTATCCCAGCACTGTGGAAACTTCGTCCATGACGCGCTCCGGTTCGGCGGTGGGCAGGTCCATCTTATTGAGGGCGGGGATGATTTCGAGATTGTGTTCCATAGCGGAATAGACATTGGCCAGTGTCTGCGCCTGTATGCCCTGTGTGGCGTCAATCAGCAGCACCGCGCCCTCGCAGGCGGCCAACGTGCGTGACACCTCGTAGGAAAAGTCCACGTGGCCGGGAGTGTCGATGAGGTTGAGCATATATGGCTTGCCGTCACGGGCGGTGTAGCTTAGGCGGATGGCCTTGGCTTTGATGGTGATGCCACGCTCGCGTTCGAGATCCATGCTGTCCATGACCTGCTCGGTCATTTCTTCGCGGCGCATGGTGCCGGTGCCCTCAATCAGCCTGTCGGCGAGAGTACTCTTGCCGTGGTCGATATGGGCAATGATGCAGAAATTGCGAATTAACGATTGGTCCAAAATATCACCTTAGCAAGTTATCAGTTATTGATGTCCGGTACTTGATAACGGAAGAAAACGCATGAACACCTCGTTGCCCAGCAACCTGCCGCGCGTGGTGAGTTTCATACGTTTGCCGTCCCATCCCAGCAGCCCCAGCGCCGTGCACTCGGCAATCTGCTCCCTGAAACGACCGTATAAGTCTACATTAAACGCCTGCTTGATGTCATCCGCCGCTACGCCCTCATCCAGTCGCAGTCCCAGTATTACGGCCTCGGAGAGGGCGGTTTCAGAGCTGATTTCTTCGATGCTATGCGGCGGCAGTTCGTTTTCTTCCGTGGCGGCCAGATACTCGTCCAACGAGGATGTATTGGACAGCCTCTGTCCGTTGATGAAGGAGTGAGCCGCTACTCCCATTCCGAGGTATCTGCCGCGCTTCCAATAAACCATGTTGTGGCGGCTTTCAAAGCCCGGCTTCGACCAGTTTGAAAGCTCGTAGTGGCGGAAGCCTGCCTGTTCCAACATCTCATCCGCCAGTTCGTATTCGGAGGCAGCGGCATCAGAGTCAGGAGTTGGCAGTTCGCCGCGCTCAACGGTGGCCGCCAGCGGTGTACCTTCTTCGATGGTCAGCCCGTAAAGCGAGAGATGCGGTGCGCCTGTCGCAATCGCCTCATCCAGCATGCGTCGCCAGGTGTCAGGCCGACGGTTGGGGAGACCGTAGATGAAATCAAGACTGAGATTCTGAAAGCCTGACTGTCGAGCCATGGCTACGGCCTGTCGCGCTTCGTCAGCTGTATGGATACGCCCCAGCAACGCCAACTCCTCGCTGTCAAAGCTCTGTACGCCCAGGCTAAGGCGGTTGACGCCTGTTTTGCGCAATTCGCGCAGATACTCCGCCGAGACGGTTCCAGGGTTGACCTCCATGGTTATCTCCACCCGGTCGTCGAGTAAGAAATTCTCGTCGATGGCAGCCAGCAGGCGGTGTACTGCGTCCGGTGGCAGGAGGCTGGGGGTGCCACCGCCGAAGTAGATAGTACTGACAAGCGCGCCGTCAATTTTCCTGATACGCAGCTCCCGCTCCAGCGCGGCGGCGTAACGCGGGAGATCGCCGTCGCGTCCTGTGTATGAAACGAAGGAGCAATAGGCGCAGCGGCAGCGGCAGAATGGGATGTGTAGGTAAAGCGAGAGCGCGTCAGTGGACATTACATAATTATAGCACGAAGGGTCGGAGTTATCAGTTGCAGGGCGCGAGTTGGGTCAGTCCCCACAACTCACGTCTCATTACACCTTCGGGAAGACGTTGATTACCAGTAGCAGTCCGACTAGTCCCAGTATGGCAATCGGCGGTAGCGCTGGCATAGGCCGTCCCTTTAGCACTTTCGCCTGTATCAGGTATGCCATAGCTATGCCTGCCAGCCCGAAGGCAGCAATTACAATCGCTGACCATCCGCCGCGCTGGAAGTAGACAGAGGCGGTGAGCAGGAGTGGGAAGGCAATATCGCCGCCGCCCAGCACCGAGTAGGAGCGGTCCTGTGTCGGGGTGTCGGCGACCTTGTCGAGGTCATTGTGTATTACGGCGGCGCCTAGTTCGGCGGCGTTTGACGGCAGGATGAAGGCCGGCAGGGCGGCGCTTTGCGACATTTTGTTGGCCATCCACAGCATGTAGCCGGCACGCACCGCCACCAGGTCGTAAACAGCCAATACTCCCAACAGTATCATGGCTGTCCACGGCGTAATCATGCGTCCGAAGATAGCCGCCACACCGGCTAGGGCAATCATCAGCATCATGTTGTGCAGCCAGATGCGGGGGAAGAAGAACCATGCTGCTCCGGCGACCAGCGCGATGAGCAGTGTTGTCCACAGCGGCAGGTAGAGTATGCCCAGTATGAAGATGCCCCAGGCAAACAGGAGCGCGAACAGGGCGCGGAAGACGAATTTGAGCGCTTTGAGGGGAATCAGGAACAGCACTACGCTGATTATGACTATCACAACAGCGAAGTAGATCAATATCGGCAGCAAGGCTGATGTGATCGGCACCTCCGGTGTGACCGCTCCGTCTGGTGCGGTGATGGGGGGTTGGGGTATCACTACTATCGGAGTGTCAGGCTGAGGAGGTATGTAGAGATTGTTTTCGCGCAGAAAGGGGTCGACGCGCGTCATTACGGCAAAAAGGAAGCACTGGGCGATGATGAAGATCAGGAGGCTCCAGAAGACCGGCTTAATATGTTTTGAAAATGCCATTTCAACTAATTGTAGCCGGATAAAATCAATCTGTCCAAAATAGTGTCCCGTCATTAGTTGGGCTATCGTCCGAAGCTCGAATGCTGGCAAGTCCGTCTTGCAGGCAGTTTGCTATAATAACGTCATGAAAGACGCCTATCTGGATATTGAAACCACCGGGCTGTCGCCGGGAGACTGCAAAATTACGATTATTGGTATTCACCTGTCGGATGGGATTGAGGATGGCTTCGTACAACTGGTAGGCGATGAAATTACTCCTGACAACCTGCTGGCAGCCCTTGCCGGGGTGAAGACGATTCATACCTATAACGGTAGCCGCTTTGATATGCCGTTTATCGCGGCGCGGCTGGGAGTGGATCTCACCCGCGATTTTGACCATTGTGATTTGATGTATGACTGCTGGCGTAACAATCTCTACGGTGGTCTCAAGCGTGTGGAGCGGACGCTGGGTATTGCGCGCAGGCTGGTTGATATTAACGGGCTTGAGGCAGTGCGTCTGTGGTGGCGCTATGAAAACGATTATGACCGCGAGGCGCTCAGGATATTGTGTGAATATAACCGCGAGGATGTAGTTAATCTCAAAACACTGAAGGAAAAAGTTGTCGCCATGGCCGGTGTGGGGATGGATAAAGCGCCGGACTGCGGGACGGGGTAGCACGTGCGGTATTGTCAGGCACCGGCGCCTGTTATAAAATGACGGCGGAAACCGCATCAGGAGGGGACGATGGCTGATAAAGAATTGAAAGATAGCGACTTACAACATAAGGGCTTTGCTGAAGTTGCGGCTGGCGTCGATGATGTCAACGAGCAGTTGCGAGGCGTCGGTAAAACCAGTGAGCGCACCATTAAAGAAGCGATTGTCAAAGCACGGGAAGTAGCCGTGTTGGGCAAAAAAGTGGCGGAGCAGGCTTCCAAGTCCGCCGAGGACGCGGTCAGACAGGCTGAGCGGGTGGGGCAGTCGCTGAAGGAAGAAGCCGCCGCTAATGCCAAGGCTTACGAGGTAGCCCGCCAGAAGCTTGAGGCGGCGGAGGCTAAGGCACAGCAGTCGGATGAGCGTGCCCGCAAAACACTTCAGGAACTAGTTGAGAGGCTGGAGGCGAATATCCGGGAACATGAAAGCGCGGCGCAGCAGTTGGCGCGTGATTATCAGATGCGCGCTTCCGAATTGGAAGCGCGTGTCAGCGCTGCGGAGGATGAGGTTCGCACCGCCGTCCGGCTGGCACGGGAATCCATGGAGCAATCCGATAAAACAGGCGTTGAAGCGCTCAAATGCGCGGGTGATGCGCTGCGCGCCACCCGTGAAGCGTCAACCAAAGCGGACATTGACGCCAAGTCGGCGCGGCAGGTGGCTGGTGAGGCAATGTCCGCTGTTCAGAATACAGCCGCCCGCGTTGCTGAATTCGATATCAGTATTCGCAAGGCGGCTGATGAAGCCACCCGTGCCGCCAATGAGGCGGCGGTGCGGGCTGAGAAGAATTTCAAGGTGGCTGAGGAGGCCGCTCGGCAATATGCCAGAACCTTTGATCGAGCAACGTCCCGTTCGGACGAGGCGGCCAAGCTGGCGTGTGAAATCTCCGATGAAGCGGTGCGTGCCTCTCAGGCCGCCATCGCCAGCACCGAAGAAGCGTTGAAATTATCCGGTCAAACCACCAACGATGCCATGCGCGCCGCCCGCGAAGCGGCGCAAAACGCCAGCCGCGAGGTTAAAAATACCAGCGAGTTAGCGATAAAAGAAATCGCGCAGCTTGCGGACAAAGTGGTCACAGAGGCAACCGAGGCGGCGCAGAAGGCAAGCCGCGAGGCCAAAGAGACTTCAGAGGCCACTCTGCAAAGTGTAAGCCAGGCTGTGGAGCAAGCTGTATTCGAGTCCAGAATGGCGGCGCAGGAGGCCAGCGAGGTCTCTAAAACCGTGAGCGAGTTAGCGATAAAAGAAATCGCGCAGCTTGCGGACAAAGTGGTCACAGAGGCAACCGAGGCGGCGCAGAAGGCGAGTCGCGAGGCCAAAGAGACTTCAGAGGCCACTCTGCAAAGTGTAAGCCAGGCTGTGGAGCAAGTTGTATTCGAGTCCAGAATGGCGGCGCAGGAGGCCAGCGAGGCCGCTAAAACCGTGAGCGAGTTAGCGATAAAAGAAATCACACAGCTTACAACCAGCGCTGTAATGGAGGCCGCTGAGGCGGCGCAGAAGGCGAGCCGCGAGGCCAAAGAGACTTCGGAAGCCGCTTTGCAAAGCGTCAATCAGGCCGTGGAGCAGGTGGTTGCTGAGGCGGTGTTGGCGGCGCAGGAGGCTGCTTCGACGGCCAGAATCGTCAGCGAGGACACGGTAAAAGAAGTTAAACAGACCGTAGACCAGGCCGTCTACGAAGCCAAAACGGCAGCACATGAGGCCAGCAGCACGGCGCGTGAAACAGCCGAGACAACTTTGAAAGAGGTAAACATAGCACTGGAACAGGCACTGGCTGCTGCCAAAGAGGTTTCAGAGGGCGCTTTTAACGGAGTCAACCAAACTATCGAACAGGCGGTCGAGGAAGCCCGGACGATGGTGCAGAATGCCGGCAAGGCGGCTAAAGAGGCCGCCGATGCCGCCGTCGGGGAAATCCAGCAGGCTCTGGCGCGGGCGCTGGTGGATTCGAAGGAAGCCGCTCAAAACGCTGGAAGTGTGGCCACGGAGGCCAGCGAGGTTGTGCTGAAGGAAGTCAACCAGGTGGCGTCCCAGACTGTCGCCGAGTCGCGCAAGATGGCGGGTAAGGTGGAAGCCGCCCGCAAGACAGCCGAGAGTGCCGTTGCCCATGCGACGGAGCTAAACGCTGAGTCACGTTCGCTGGTTGATGCCTCCATTACGCAGGCAAACGATGCAATTGTCCGTCTGGAGAGAAGCAGCGAGGAACTCAAGTCTGGCATGGCGCAATGGGCCAAAACAGCCCAAGAGCGCGTCGCGCAGGCGGAAAGCGCGGTGCGTGAGGCGAAAGAAGCGGCTACCAGTACGATAAGTACTTCACAGGATGCGGTGTCGCGTGCCGAAGTGGTTATTGCGTTGGGCAGGCGGGCTTCGGAGGAGGCTGTGCGCGCGTCGCAGGAAGCCGCCGAGATCGCGCAGCGGGCGGCTCGTGAAGCTGGTGAAACCTGGGTGCGCGTATTCAGCCATATGCTCAGGGGATCAAGCGAAATAAACAATATCACTATGCAGATAACCCAGCGTACCGCCGAGCAACTTGATGCCATCTCGGCGGGTAAGGAAATGCCTTCGGTTGTGCCGCCGGAGCTTTCCTTGTCTCCGTCGCCGAAAGGCGAAACGCCCGACGGCGAGCTGGCTCAGGCGGCGAATCTTGAAGCGCAGGCCGCCGCCGATCGACAGCGTGCTCGCACTGCGCGCAAAAAGATTCAGGATCGTATGGAGGCGCTGTCGCGCATGTATATGAACGCGGAAACCGTGGAGCCGGCGTCGTCGGAAGTTGATGATGGCCACGTAATCGAAGAGGACTGAACCGCGCTGCCGCAATAATCAAAAAAGAGGCATCCGCCAAGGGTGCCTCTTTTTATTATGCCGAAGCGGGCTAAAGCAGGCTGGGGATATCCTTGAAAGTTTCGCCCAGTCCCATTTGCTCGTACTCTGCGCCGCTCTGGCGTCGTTTGGCGCGGTTTACGTACTCGATGGTGCGGCTGAAATAGTCCATCACCTTGCGCGAGTTAACCAGCTCGGAAAGAATGACTGTCACCTCGACGTCGCTGCCAGCGCCGCGCGGGTAGTCACCAGTGCGGATGATGGCCTCGGCAGCCATATTCTTGAGGGACGATGACAGGTCATTAATCAAATCCATATTCATCTGGTTAGGGGCAGCCGTCAGAAGATAGAGCGCTTTCTTGGCTTCGGTGGGGTCGCATTTCACCGAAAGGTCTCCCAGTGCCTCGTCCATGGCCTGCATGCCATGCTGGTTGCCGGTATTCTTGGCGCGGAAGTCGACCAGTTTGTTGACCTTGAAACGCGGCGATTCCGCGCGGCCGTAGCCGATGACTGTCCAGCCGGAGAGCGTCTGGATGATGTCTCCAGCGTCCAGCACCTTGGAGCCGATGTATTTAGCATTGGTTTCCTCGCCGGCGCAGAGGACATTGTAGAATGGTTTGACCACCATGCGGTTGATTTTGGCCAGATTGTTGCGGATGGGGGCGTTCTTCTTGAGATAACGCTGGTTGTCAATCAGAAAGACGGCGTCGGCGGCAAGATAGGCGCTTTTGAGGCAGGTGCCGACATTATAAATTGAGCGCTCCTCGGTAGCTTCCTCATAGCGGAAGGGCAGGGCAATCATGTTGTATACCGGTTTGTCGATGTAGCGCTCTTTTATCATGTGGGTCAGTACCGAAATCGAGCCGGAGCCAGTGCCGCCGGCTGCACCGGCAATCAGCAGGAAGGCGTCGGTGTCGGCCAGTTTGGGTGTCTGGCGGATGGCTTCAATAACCTTGTCGCCATCGGCGCGGGCGACCTCAGCGCCGACATCGTTCATTTTGCCCACGCCGTGTCCGCCGGTCCTTTTGTTGCCTATCAGGATGCGATGTTGAAAATCGCTCTTGATGTTTGTCAGCCCGCTAAGGTCGGCAACATCGGTGTTGACCGCCAGTGTATTGGTGAGAATATCAAAATTGCCCTGCACACGGGCCTTTTTATTCAGTAGTGCGAATTCATCGGCAATCCTGCCGCCGCATTGTCCGCATCCTATTACCAGCAGCTTCACTTCTGCCTCCGCTTCCTGGAAAATTCAGATGCTAAAGTGTAACCTACTTTACCTCAATAATCAAACGGGTGTATGAGTCCAATATGTGTTTGAACTTATACAGCTGATGCACCCGTGGTAATGGTGACAGCTTGACACAGTTGGTGTGCCACTACTGCGGCAGTTCCGGATACCGTTCCGTAAAACTGCTGACACTCCAATGACCGCAGTCGATCTGTTTCGCAATGTTGTATACATCTGCCTTTGTAATCAAGCCGCTCTCATAGGCTTCGCCAAGAGTGTAAAACATCGAGTCTTTATATACCCATGGTAGCGGGTGCGATATACTGCTCCCCATTAAGACACCGCTCTAACTAAGGGAGTAAAATGGCGCAGAAGGGAAGAGCCATGAAACGAAGAAGATGGGATTCCAAGAAGGATGTCATGTTTATACGTGTACTAAGTATTGTTTTCCGGCAATTCTTCTGGTAATGGCGATCTGCCATGCCCTAATCCGATAAACCTTTTGTCGCAGATGCCGTATTTTTTGTAGTTCTCTCTGGCTTCGTTAAGTGATAACATTCCATTTGCACCACCAATCGGCTTATCGGGTTTATCATGAGAAATCTCCTCATATTGCCAAAAGCAAATATCGCAAATTTCAAAGAAAGCTTCCGCATAACTTGCAAATGGATAATTCCCACAACACGGACATTGAATCCTCTTCATTGTGCCACCACTTCTACTATTTGGGCGCGTATCTTAAGACTGTCAAGCCCCCAATAATTGGTCCGGTTTTTAAGTTAGTCTTAGCCATGATTAAACAACCATCCCGGCCGGCTTTTTCTTCTCATCAGATACGAGTATAACATTCCGGATTGACTGACGCATTGTTTGCGTCATTTCCATATCATCAAACGAATAGCTCTGCGGCGCCGGAGTTTTCCCTATCAATAATTGGTAATACCGTAACAAACGGCGAATACAGTTTAAGCATTTGTATCGTCATAGAATTCTCGCGGCAAGTCCCAATTTCCCCACATGTCCTTAATAGCAGTGTATGATTTGCCTTTGTATATCGCAGTAAGATTCGGATTACCCCAAAATGCCCGCCTGTCAACAGATATAACATTGGCTGGAATATTTACTTGTGAAAGTCCTACAAGCCATCCAAATGCACTTTCGCCGACATGCGTTACGCTATTGGGAAATTCAACACTGACACTAGAAGACGCGCTAAGCCCATTGAATGCAAATTCGCCTATTCCCTTTACGGGAATACCACCAATCTCCCTCGGAATCACAATGTTAAGCGGCGCGCCTGAAATAGTCCCATCTCTTACTGTCCAATCGAACCCCATTATTTCTATACCACCCATTTGCGGATTGTATCTGTACAACAAATCACCGCTTGTACAGATTGCTCCTGCAACTTCATAAGCAGCATTAAAATGTTTTGCATAAAGTGAAACAATCGTTTCTTTGGTTAAACCGCTTCGTTCGTACGCATGGGCTAAATCTTCAAAGTAGCCATAGGTATAAAATAGATTCACACTGCCAGCAGGTAATTTAAAGACATAGCCTGCAACTTCAATTTCCTTTGCTTCTTCTGCTAAATTGGTATCCATAAACCCCATCGCCACGATTTCGTGACCGTTATGCTTGCCGTAGTACTTCACAACTCCTACATCATTAAAACTCACTTCTATTTTATCAATTTCCCTCAATCGCCACACATAACGGCTTCTTATGAGGGAAAATGCCATAGCTCTTATGTCTTGATAATTCAATAACCCTTGCCCATACGCTTCATAGATTCCCACGAAAGTATCGCCGGTGTAAACCATAACAGATTGACTGCCGCTACCCAATTCAGCTACTAAATAGCCTTCGATTACATAAGGGTTCATATCGGCGGTTCCGGCCCATTCTTTGCCCCAGACAGAAACCACAATGTTGCCGTTGAACGTTCCATAATAAGCGTTGATATACAGCATATCTGGAGTTATGTTGCTATGACTGTTACCAGTATTGTTCAAATACTTTGCGTAATCTCGGAACATCTGCTCTATGAGTTCGTTGCTCAATTCTGGTTTTAATTTTTCTGCAGAACCATTGCCGGGTTCAT
This sequence comes from Dehalococcoidia bacterium, assembly GCA_009779255.1. Lineage (GTDB taxonomy): Bacteria > Chloroflexota > Dehalococcoidia > Dehalococcoidales > UBA1222 > WREQ01. Next base: position 7,158 of record WREQ01000018.1, on the reverse strand, counting down.
CAAGAAAATGCGTCAGTATGTCGCGTGTATTAGAAACGTTGGTCGATTGAATATGAGACGTTGCTATTCCCGATAGAGCAACATCGTTCTTATCACAAGATACAAGCAATAAGAATGACAGAGTAACCAATAATATACTGCTGAATTTTTTCATCTTGGAATCTTTTTTGGTTCTTACTTGTCATTATAGCATTAAACTAGCCATGGCCAAAGCATGTTTGAAATGGAGAAGGCGCCGACAGCGGAGAAGACGCCGTATGTTTCGGCGTGCAAAATGACCTTCATCCTGAAGTCGCAGACAGCTTGATTGGACAGATACTCTGGGCGGGTGGTTGAAACATACTTTATAATTCTGGAAGCATAGCGCCCCAAGTTAACCAGTGTATATATCTGTTTCATTACAGGACTCCTTTTCACTCTTCAGGAGTCTAACAGGTGTTTAAACTTATACAGTCCGGCTGCCGGCTCCGGTTTCCCCGCCACCACGCCGGAGGTATACCATGGTATTGTAGAGAACCGCTGGGGGCTGGTAAGATAACGGTAGTGAAAAACGGAGGGACAAAGGGATGGCTGACGCAAGGCTGGAAAAACTGGCGGACATGCTGGTTAACTATTCGGTGGCGGTAAAGCGCGACGACAGGGTTGCCATTGTGGGCGAGAACATCGCCGCTCCGCTGATTAATGCGGTTTATGCTATGGTGCTGCGGGCGGGCGGGCATCCTATTGTGATGTCGCGCTCCGGTGAAACCCAGGAGTTGCTACTGAAATACGGCTCCAGGGAGCAGATTGAGTACGTGCATGAACTGCAGAGGATTATTCCGGAACAATACGATGTGCGCATTGTTATACTGGCCGGCGAAAACAGCAAGGCGCTATCCAATATACCGCCGGAGCGCATGGTGTGGTATGACCAGTCCCGCTCTGTGTTGATGCAAACCATGATGCAGCGCTCGGCGAGGGGGGAGTTCCGCTGGGTTGTCGCGCCCTATCCCACGCATTCCATGGCGCAGGACGCTGAGATGTCTTTGTCCGAATACGAGGATTTCGTGTACCGGGCCTGCATGCCGGACATGGACGATCCGGTGGGGTACTGGAAGAAGGCGGCGCGGGAGCAGGAGCGTATCATCGAATGGCTGAAAGGCCGGGACAAAGTGCATATTCTGGGACGGGAAACCGATCTGCACCTTTCCATTGCCGGGCGCACGTTTATCAGTTGTGCTGGCCGCAATAACATGCCGGACGGAGAGATCTTTACCGGGCCGGTCGAGAACAGCGTAAATGGGCAGGTGTACTTCTCGTATCCCGCCATCGAGTCAGGGCGCGAGGTCGCCGGTATCCGGTTGTGGTTTGAGGATGGCAGAGTGGTGAAAGCAACGGCCGAGCATAACGAGGAATTTCTGCTACGCACGCTGGATACCGACCCCGGCGCGCGCTTCGTGGGTGAATTTGCTATTGGCACCAACGAGGGGATTCAACGGTTCACCCGCGAAATCCTGTTCGACGAAAAAATCGGTGGTAGTTTCCACATAGCGTTAGGAGCAGGCTATCCAGAGACCGGTTCGAGGAACGAGTCCGCCATCCACTGGGATATGGTGTGCGACCTGCGGAGTGGCGGGGAAATCCGAGTAGATGGGGAGTTGTTTTATAAAAACGGTGAATTCGCAATCTAGTTTCATCATATCCGGACGGAGGGTGCATTGTGCTGTCTGATCTCAGGATAAAATCGTTTGGCATCATCAATGAATTGACATGGCGCCCGGGTAACGGACTTAACGTGATTACCGGTGAAACCGGCTCCGGTAAGTCGTTGGTGATCGACGCCGTTGAATCGCTATTGTCCGGGAAAATTGATGAAGAGAGCATCCGTTACAGTGACGATGCCGCTCGTATTGAGGCTGTGTTCTTTCTCTCGCCGGCATTATTGACGCGGCTGCGCGTGCTGCTGGAGGAAAAAGGGGTTCCGGCTGAGGAAGACTATTTTGTGGCCGGTTGTGAGATTCGGCGCGGTGGGCGCGCCGTTCTGCGTATTAACAGCAGCGCGGTCAGCCGCGCACTGGTGCGTGAAACAGGGGAGATGTTGGTGGATATTCATAGCCAGAGCCAACACCTTTCACTTTTCAATCCTAAGCGTCATCTCGATTATCTAGATGCTTATGCCCATACCATGGATGCGCGCGCCGGATTTGCCGAAACGGTTTTGCGCCTGTACACCATGCAGGAAGAGCTGGGCAAAATTAACATGCTGGAAAGCGAGCGCCTGCACAGACAGGAAATGCTGCGCTACCAGTCGGATGAAATAAAGCGCGCCGGCCTCCGTAGCGGCGAGGAAGAGGAATTGACCACGCGCCGGCGCGTCATCGCATCCGCTGAAAAACTGAAGTCGCTGGCTTACCAATCTTATCAGGCGCTTAATGGCGACGACAGCGCTGGTCCGGCGCTGTCGCGGCTTGGTGAAGCGGTGCGGATGATTGATTCGTTACTGTCTCTTGACCCTTCTCTCAAACCGCAGGCCGAGGCGCTTCGGAGTGCGCAGTCGCTGATTGAGGAAGCGGCTAGAGACCTGCGCCGTTACGAGGATAGTCTGGAATATGACCAGCGTGAACTGGAGGAAATCGAGGCGCGCCTGTCCCTTATACACGATTTGAAAAAGAAATATGGTGGTTCACCGGCGCAGATAATTGAGCGACATGCGGCTATCGAAGCCGACCTGGCGAAACTTGAATCGCTAGACGAGCAGAAAATTACCTTGGGGCGGGAAATCGCGGTGCTAAGAAAAGAAGCCGGGTTGCAGGCAGAGGAATTGTCTGCACGGCGGCGCGTAGCCGCCTCCGGCCTGACGCTGGCTATGGAGCGTGAATTGACGGAACTGAACATGGCGCAGGTGCGCTTCGAGGTGCGCATTGAGCAGCGTGATGATGCGCAGGGGATACCTTATGCCGGGCGCGATGTGGTTTTCAATCGGGACGGCGCCGATGCTGTGGAGTTTATGGTTTCCACCAATCCTGGCGAGCCGCTGAAACCGCTGGCGGAAATCGCCTCTACCGGAGAGGTTTCGCGTTTTACCCTAGCGTTGAAGGCGGCGCTGGCGGAGGCTGACGCTACACCGGTCTTGGTGTTTGATGAAATCGATATCGGAGTAGGCGGGAGAAGCGGCGAGGTTATCGGCAGAAAATTGTGGAGTCTGTCGCGGCGGCATCAGGTGATTTGTGTAACGCACCTGCCGCAGATTGCCGCGTATGCCGACCTCCAGTTCAATGTCAGCAAGGGGGCATCTGGAGCGCGCACCGGCAGTGCCATTGTCTCTCTCGAAGGCGAAGACCGCGTTAACGAAATAGCGGCCATGCTGGGCGGTTCGGCGGAAAGCGCCGCCGCTGTAAAAGCCGCACGTGAAATACTTCAAAAAGCGGCGGCATGGCAGGAAGAGCAGAAGGTCCGGCAGTAATCGGCAGTCAGAGAAAGAGAGGGACGCGCCCTCTCTTTTTTGTTGGAGCGGTTCAGCTGGTTTTCAGCGCCGATTTTGGCACTACGCCGTGACCATTGTGCAACTGCTTGTAGGCTTGTTCATAGGCGGCCAGCGAGTCGTTTTTGCCCATTGAGCGCAGTATGCGTACCCGCTCGGTGATGGGTGGATGGGTACTAGCCCAAGCGTTGACCGCCTGTTTTTTGCCGAATGGGTTGATGATATACATGGGGGCTGTGGCTTTGTTGGCGGCTTTTACAGGCGTTCCCGATGAGGTTGCCATCTTTTCCAGCGCTGAAGCTAACCCCTCCGGATAGCGGGTGTACAGCGCCGAAGATGCGTCCGCCAGATACTCGCGCTTGCGGGATGTTGCCAAGTAAAGCAACTGGGCGAAGAGAGGTGCCAGTATAAGCAGCAACAGTCCGATAACCATGATGATCATCTCGCCAGCCCCTCCCCCCCCGCTGTTGTTCCGGTTGCGGTTGCCTCCCCCCAGGAACATGACGCGGGTGGCATACCATGACAGAATCACAATCGCCCCCAGCATCACGGAGGCAATCGACATGTACATTACATCACGATTTTTGATGTGTCCGATTTCATGCGCCATGACGCCCTGCAATTCGTCGCGGGTAAGTTTGGCGCGCAGTCCGGCGGTGATGGCTACAGCCGATTTTTTGGGATCGCGGCCGGTAGCGAAGGCGTTCAGCGCCGGATCATCAATGATGTAAACATCGGGTATCTTGGGCAGACCGGCGGCCAGCGACATCTCCTCCACCACATTGTAGAGGGCGGGGTCATCCTGTTTGCCGATTTTGCGCGCCTTGGACACCCCGAGCAGGATGCTGTCGCCCTGAAAGAAGGCCACCAGCCCCATGACAGCCCACACCACGGCGGCAATCGCAAGCCCGCCCTGCCAGCTACCAATGAGGTAAAGGCCAATGAAATAGCCGACCGCCAGTAGCAACGCACCCATGAACACCACCAGCACTGCCGAGCGCAGGCGGTTAGATTTTATCTGTTCCCACATGAACTTCCGGACCTCGTTCTAGTTGAAGCTTACTTTAACAGGGTTCTTCTCTTCCGGACTGGTCACCTCAAAAAACTCGCCAGGCTTGAAACCGGCGATGCCGGCAATGACGTTTGAAGGGAACATCTGGGTCTTGTTGTTGTAGCGCAGCACGCTGTCATTGTAGAACTGGCGCGAAAAACTGATCCTGTTCTCGGTGGAGGTCAACTCCTCCTGGAGGGAGAGGAAGTTCTGGTTGGCCTTGAGCTGCGGGTAGGCCTCGGCTACGGCGATCAGGCGTCCCAGAGCCTGGCTCAGGCCGCCTTCAGCCTGGGACCGTTCCGCAGGCCCAGCACCGGCGGCTCCCTGAGCGGCGGCACGTGCCTGTGTTACCTTTTCAAAAACCTCGCGCTCGTGTTTGGCGAAACCCTTGACGGTTTCCACCAGATTGGGAATAAGGTCATAGCGGCGCTTCAGCTGGACGTCAATCTGCGCCCAGGCATTTTTGACCTGGTTGCGCAACCCGACCAGCCCGTTGTAAATGCCGATGAAAACGACGACAAGCAGGACGACGACACCCAGTGCAATAAACAGTCCGATCACGTTTTCCTCCTGTTCACAGATTAAATTTTCCAGGTTCTGCGAGAATATCTTTGAGCGGCGGTCGACGGTTGGGACCGCTACGGGCAGGCTGCGCACGGCGCACGATGGTGCGAAATGAGACAGTCTCGCCCCTTATATTCTCAACTTTTGATTGGGCTTTGTCAAATCGCACCTGTTCTGGTGATTGGTGGTGTTGGGGTTTTGATTTACTGGTTGTGCGTTATCAGTCTCACTTTGACCAAAGGGAGAGGTTGGGTGAGGATGAAATCCATGTTATTGCGATTAAAAACGCATTACGCACAACCAGTCTTTAAGGTGGCATCCGTCTGTCTGTGTGAGTTCCTAGGCTAAGGCCAGTCCTACGGCAGAACATCAACGTCGATATTGTATCCCAGTAATTGTTCGTAACCGGCGCCGACTGCCTGGATAGCCGCCAGCAACGCCTCCCTGGTGTCAGGGTGGGTGTCGGCAAGACACATTGTCAATCCGGCGATGTTTCTGGCTGAAGACTCCTGCAGTAATTTAAGCAGCCGGGGATTGTTGATGTCGCCTGAATTGCCGTGAGAAGTTGATTTGCTTGTCGCAGCTTCCTCTATTGCTGTCTGTGATCGTGGATCGTCCAGGTGAGGACTGGGAGGAAGGTGATAGGCATTCACTGGAATTATGGTATCGGCCATGATGGCGTATACCATGTTCAGGTTTTCGGTGAATTCCACAGTCAGGGATACGGTCAGCGCGGCGTCTCCATTTCTGGCAGCATGCAAGATTTCTCCCGCGCGGCGGTCGGCCAGCACGGCGTAAAGACGGGCTTTGGCGGCATTGGAATGAGCAAGATGGATTTGCATGGTTTCGGTGCCGCGTTTGACGGAATACAGAGGTTGCCCCGGCATACTGTCGGAGGCGGCCACCATCACACCGCCGCCGCCGGAAAGCAGCAAGACGCACATCGCCGAAAAAGTGGTGACCAGACGCATGCGCCATGATACGGTTGGTCGCAGTGTTTGTTGCCAGTGCTCGTCCAGCGCACGGTTGAACATGAAGCGCGCCCGGGCGCGGAATGTGTCATCCGGAGAAATGTTTGCTGCGGCGCGTCCGGCACTCATGGTTTGCAGCAATGGTATCAGTGCGTCTGCCTGTTCGGGGTAATCCGCAAGACAGTCTTCCAGAGTGTCTCCTGCCAGCATCCTTTCAAAACAGGCGCTTAACGCTTCCGCAAAAAATTTTTCATTGCTATCTGTCATCTGTTTTCCACCATCAGTTTCCTTAGCGCCTGTACGGCGCTGTGCTGCAGTGCCTTCACCGCACCCTCGCTGCGTTTCATTATCCGCGCGACCTCGGCAATCGGGAGGTCGCTGGCGAAGCGTAGATAAATAACCTCCCGCTGTGCCGGAGTCAGATGTCGCGATGCTGCCACTAGTTGCTGCATGTCCAAGCTAACTTCGGCTTGATGCTGGGGATTTCCGCCTGGGTCGGCTTGCGAAATTTCCTCGTTAAGTTCGCTGGTCTGGCGGTGTCCGGCGCGGCGCAGATTATCAACTACCTGGTTGTGCGCGATGCGGTACAGCCAAGCCGAAAACGGAACATTCTTCCACTTGTAGGAAGGCAGTGCCTCCATCGCTTTCAAGAATACTTGTTGCGTCATATCCTCAGCTTCCGTACGGTCACCCGTTTTGAGTACGATGTAGCGGTATATCCTGTCGAAATATGCTTCGTACAACTGGGCGAAAGCCTGTCGGTCATGTTCCTGAGCTCTTTTTATCAGGCTCTGTTCATCTTGCACCTGAGAACTCCCTGCGCAATCCGGATTAAGTCCGATGCGGTGGTTGTGCCGGATTGACCAGCGGTGTTACCACGTGCGTAAATTATAACGAAGCAACCTTGAAAAAGATAGGTTGTGTACTCGCTCGAGTGGGTAGTGCCACAAGACCTTCGGTGTTTCACTTAACACGAATTACCGTTTGTGTTTAATCCGTCGGTGCAGGTAGAATCTCCAGATAATTATAATTGCCGGTTTCAATTTCGGTGTATTGCATAATAACCGTCCCTTGTCTCCACCCCAAAGCAGGATTACCCCTATTCCCAAATC
>WREQ01000017.1 GCA_009779255.1 Dehalococcoidia bacterium | reverse complement strand
TATACATCACCCTTATGGTGTTTGTCAAATCCCCTGTACCCGTTCAGGCGGTTGATGGTACTAGACCTCCCTTTTGCTTCATTGGGCTTCAGACAGGATGGCAGGTACCCCACTGACCAGCCGCATAATTAGAATTTGCACTGTTGATGTGCCACTACCGCGGCGGCTTGGGATATCGTTCAGTAAAACTGGGGTCTAATTGCTTTCCAATGTTGTATACATCTGCTTTTGTAATCAGTCTGTTTGAATAGGCCTCGCCAAGCGTATAAAACTTAGAATCTTTATACAAGGACACTGCGTGATAATCGGCAAAGCCTGGAAAAATAATATGATACCCGGCAGCCGCTATTATCATGCACGATATTACCATGCCTTGAGTAAGGTAAGGAGTTCGCAAATACATCATTTCACAACCTCTGAAATTCCCATAGTACCTCTGAACCCAAACCTGTTCCAAATTCAATTCGCTACCATTCTTCCCGTACGTGTCAATCAAAAACTGCAAAAAATCTTCTCTTATCTTCAACTCACGCGCATGGTCAAGAATCGGTGGTGTACGGCCATCGTCAGTAGCTACCGGAATATTCTGACAGGATGCCAATATTGGCAAGGTCATGACGATAGCAACAAGCAGCAAAACAATCTTTTTCAATGGAGCACCCTCACTTTGATCATCGCTTTTACATCACCCATAGGTTAGGTAGCAATACAGGTTCGCGCTGGGCTGAACCAGCTCAATTGCATCCACCTGTATTGAATATACGCCAGTGGATGTGGGCAAATATTGAAGTTGCCATTACCGCAGCGGCTTGGGATATCGTTCAGTAAAACTGGAGTCTAATTGCTTTCCAATGTTGTATATATCAGCCTTGGTGATAAGCCCTAAACCATAAGCCTCGCCAAGCGTATAAAACTTGGAATCTTTATACAAGGACACTGCGTGATAATCGGCAAAGCCTGGAAAAATAATATGATACCCGGCAGCCGCTATTATCATGCACAGTATGTCCATATCTGGAATAAGGTAAGGAGTGCGCAAATGCACCATTTCACAACCGCTGAAATTCCCATAGTACCCCAAAACCCAAACCTGTTCCAAATTCAATTCGTTACCATTCGTCCAGTACGTGTCAACCAAAAACTGCAAAAAATCTTCTCTTATCTTAAGCTCAAGCGCAGGGTCAAGAATCGGTGGTGTATGACCATCGTCAGTAGCTACCGGAATATTTTGGCAGGATGCCAATATCGGCAAGGCCATGACGATAGCAATAAGCAGCAAAACCATCTTTTTCAATGGAGTACCTTTGTCAGCTTATTTAACATCATTTATTCTTCCTAAAAAAACCTGTCTCTGAGACTTGCTTTACTCACGAATACATTCGCAGCCATGATCCACACCATCCCCCCATAAAAACAATAAAACAACCAGACATCCGCGCCAGAATTGTAGAATCCACTTTTTGTCCCAGAAGTACTGTCTGCGCCGACCTGGGTTAATGTCTGTCCTAAATCACTCGAACCAATCCATTCAACATACAAAGAAATCTCCGTGACAATTTCCTGCCTGGCGTAGGCTTCAATCTCACTTTTAGTAGCCTCCAGTGTAATGCAGGGTACGTATGTCCCCATGAATAGAATGCTCCGCTGCTTTTCACCTACATTATCCGCAATAAACCCGGAGGTCAGCGCTGAATACTCTCGCTTGACGATTCTGCGATATGCCATAAGGTACTCGTCTGCTTTGTCACTTATTGCCCAGTCCACCGATGACATACCATGTTCATCCTTGACATTTGCCGCTTCGTAACCAAGTTGTTCTTCAAGTTGACGAGTGATACCGGTTGTAACTTCCTTCTCAAACCGCGCCGGGTCTTCGTAGATGGCCGGATCCATACCTGTTTCATTGGTTAATGCATTCGTGATGATACGCTGGTCAATATCTTTTAATCGAAGATCGATAGGGATCAAATCATCTTCGGATTTCTCCGCCATGGCTTCCCACAACTCATCGTTTATCTTTGTTTCCCACGAATTGCCGCTTCGGACAGCCTGCGTAAATGTCTGCTCTGCGAGCGATACATTCGACGGCTGGGGGGCAACATGCGCAGATGCTGCGGATGTAAACAGTAAACAAGCTGCCATTGTTAGCGCAATAAATTTGTGCAACATACCTTTTGTCAGCTTATTCAACATCACTTGTTCATCCACCGAAAACAATAAAGCAACCAGACATCCGCGCCATCAAAACACCACGGACAATACTGGTTGCTGAAGGTTCTCTGCGTTTTTGCGTCTTATTCATCATAAGAAAGCCCGCCTGCGACACCTCGCCTGTGAATATTTTCTAGAGGTTGTTCGTCTTATAGATAGATTGTAACCTTATGAAAAGCCTGAGTCAACTCTGTATATGAGTCCAGCAGATATTGGACTAAGAGGCGTACAGTGTTGTAAAACGATAGCCATTCAGTAAGGCTGTGATTGAACACATCAATGTCATCCAGCAGGGTGTCCACATGCTATATGGTGAAATCCTCTTGGACAGTGCGACTGTAACGCTCCATCTTGCCGCTAGATTTGGGATTTCCTCATACAGTTTGCGCGGTGTATCTTAAAACTGCCGCAGGAAGCGCAGGTCGCTGCTGTAGAACAAGCGGATGTCCTCCACGCCGTATTTCAGCAACGGGATACGCTCGATGCCCATGCCGAAGGCGAAGCCGGAATATTTTTTGGGGTCGATGCCCACACCTTCCAGCACTGACGGATGCACCATGCCGGAGCCAAGTACCTCTATCCAGCCAGATCCGCCGCACAATCGGCATCCCTCGCCGCGGCAGACGGCGCATTCGACGGCCATCTCGGCGCCAGGTTCTACATATGGGAAGAAGTCACAGCGGAATCGCACGCGGCGGTCGGGTCCGAAAAAGCGCCGCGCAAACTCGGTCAGCGTGCCCTTGAGGTCGGCCAGTCCGATGCCCTCGTCCACCGCCAGCCCCTCGAGTTGGTGGAACATGGACAGGTGGGTGGCGTCCGTGGCCTCGTAGCGGTGTACTATGCCGGGTACCACCAGCCGAATCGGCGGCTGGGTTTTCTCCATGGCGCGGATTTGCATGGGGGATGTGTGCGTCCGGAGCAGCATCTGCCAGCCTTTTTCATTTGGCGGGGCGTCAAGCCAGAAAGTGTCGGTGGCGGCGCGCGCCGGATGCTCTTTGGGCATGTTGAGCATGTCGAAGTTGTAGTAATCCCACTCAACCGCCGGTCCCTCCAGTACCTGAAAGCCCATGCCGCTGAAGATGGCGGCGATTTCGTTCATCGCCTGACTTACCGGGTGCAGCCTGCCTCGCGGGAATGGGCGTCCGGGCATGGAGATGTCGATGGCGTCTCTGACTGCGGAGGAGGCGATTTCACAATCGCGCAGGATGTCCTCCCGCGCCTTTAGGGCGGCTTCCAGTTCCAGCTTGAGTTCGTTGGAAACGGCGCCGGCCTCTTTGCGTTCTTCGATGGGGAGCGAGGCCAGCCCGCGCAGAATTTCGGTCAGGCGGCTCTTTTTGCCCAGCCAGCGCACGCGCCACGGCTCAAGGCCGGATGTTTCGTCCGCCGCCGTGAGTTCGTCAAGCGCCTGTACGCGCAGTTCGGAGATTCGTTGTTTGATGTCCATCGTGGGATGGTTAAGGATTATAGGTTAAGCGTGCGGACGGGTCAAATGGCGGGCGGGGTGTCCGCGGCTGATGGAGGCCCCACTCCCTGATTGGTTTTGCGGTACCATACCCAGCCGACTGCCGTCAGCGCTGCTACCACCAGCGCCGTCACCTGTGCCTGCTTGAGACCAAGGAACACCGCGTTCACGTCATCGCGCATGAAGAAGACGATGAACTGTCCGGCGCAGTGCAGGAACAGATACATGAAACACAGCGTGCCTGGGCGGAATTTGTAGCGTAGCGGCCACAGTATGCTGAAAACAACCACGTTGGCGAAGGCTTCGTAAACCGCCGCCGGATGGTAGGCCACCCCCAGGTTGGGGACAAAAAAGTTGTTGGGGTTGGTGTAGATGAAGCCCCACCGCAGGTCGGTGGGCGCACCCAGCACATCTCCGTTGATGATGTTGCCCCAGCGCCCGAAGAACTGCCCCAGCGTGGCGAAAAGAGCGCCGCCATCCAGTACCTTCCACATGGTGAGGCGATTTTTGCGTGTCATGATTACCAGTATGATGAGCACGGCGAAGATGGCGCCGAAAAAGGCCATGCCACCCTCGTTGATGGCCAGTATACGCCACGGCTCCCTCAGATATGGACCGAGCGGCTGTTGGATGACATAATACAAGCGTCCACCGATGATGCCCGCTGGCACACCCACGATGATAAGATTTTGGATATCACTCATTTTGACGCCCAGCGAGAGGCCATAAGGCACGGCCACTGCTAAACCGATGGAGATGGCCACCACGTACATGATGCCGTACCAGCGGATTTCCAGCGAGCCGACGCTGAAGGCCACCGGGTCAATGCCGATGGTGAAGCCGTTCGGGTGTGTCAGCACCATTACGGCGATGAACAGTACAAAAGCCGCTAGAAAAATCCACTGATTACGAGCGATAAATTGCTGGATAGTTTTCATTTCAAATCCATCACATGCCGGAAAATCTGCCACATAATATCCCGTGGGCGGCGCCATGTCAAAAACATGGGATGGGGTTGCCCATCATGGCGGCAGCCAGCCATAACCGTTGCTTCATGTTGCGTGAATGGCTATTAGCTTTATGGTGAGATGCGTCTTGGTATACTTTGCTGATAGTTGGATGCGGCAAACTCAGGCCAGCAGTTCTTTAATCCGGTTCACTGCCGCATCTACCGCAACCATTTCCGCCTGTTTCTCGCTACGCAGTTTGATTTCCACGCCGCCTTTTTCCAGCGAACGCGGGCTGATGGTGATGCGCACTGGTATTCCCAGCAGGTCGGCGTCGTTGAACTTTACGCCGGGTGATTCCGTCCGGTCGTCGTAGAGCGTTTCAATGCCTATATTGGTCAGCGTTTGGTAGAGCGCGTCCGCATGTTTTAAAACTTCGGCGTTGTCGGTGTACAGCGGACACAGGTAAACCTGGAAGGGTGCGACAGATTTCGGCCAGACGATGCCCTTGTCGTCGCGGTTGAGTTCAATGACGGCCGCCATCAGCCGGCCGATGCCGATGCCGTAGCAGCCCATGATGATGGGATGGGCGGCTCCCGCCTCGTCCACGAATGATGCTCCCAGTTTGCTCGAAATGCTGGTACCCAGCTTGAAGACGTGACCTACCTCCATCCCGCGCACCGCCCCAAGCTGGCCGCCGCAACCGGCGCAGGCGTCGCCGGGTGCCGCTTTGGCGATGTCGGCGACAATTTCTGCGGTGAAGTCGCGTGGGTAGTTGACGTTTTTGAGGTGGTAGCCGGCCTTGTTGGCGCCGGCGGTGAAGTTTGCGCCGCTCTCTACTGACTCGTCGGCGATGATTCTGACGTCCTTCAGTCCAACCGCGCCAGCCGAGCCGGGGATGACGCCGGCTTTTTTCACCTGTTCGTTGTCGGCGAGTGTCAGGTCGGTGGCCTTGATCGCCTTTTTGAGTTTGATTTCATTCACCTCGCGGTCGCCGCGGATGACTGCCATCACCACCGCGCCATCCGCCACGTAAAAGACGGCCTTGAGCGTCTGCGCCGGTGAGATTTTGAGGAAGGCCGCCACGTCCTCAATGCTCTCTTTGCCTGGGGTGGCGACTTCTTCCATCGGCAGCGGTTCACCCGCCGTTCCCGCGGACACGACGCTTGTGGCTTTCTCAACGTTGGCACCCGCGCCGCACCGGTCGCACAGGATAATTTCGTCCTCGCCGATGTCGGTGACGGCCATGAATTCCTGCGAGTCCTTGCCGCCGATGGCGCCGGAGTCGGCCTCTATCAGTATCACCGGCAGGCCGCAGCGCTGATAGATGTTCCTGTAGGCCTGCACCATCTTTTTGTAGATGATATCCAACCCATCATCGTCGGCGTCGAAGGAGTAGGCGTCTTTCATGGTGAATTCGCGCACGCGGATCAGGCCGCCGCGCGGGCGGGGTTCATCGCGCAGTTTGGTCTGGATTTGGTACAGGGTGAAGGGCAGGTCGCGGTAGGACTGCACGTTGCGCGCCGCCAGGTCAGTCACCACCTCTTCGTGGGTGGGACCGAGTACCAGTTCGCGCTCCTTGCGGTCGGTTAGGTGGAACAGCGTTTGCCCCATAGCTGCCTCGCGCCCGGTTTTCTGCCACAGCTCTACCGGCTGCAGCGTCGGCATGGCCACTTCCTGAGCGCCCGTGGCGTTCATCTCTTCGCGCACAATGTTCTCGATTTTGCGAATTGAGCGCAGTGCCAGCGGCAGGTACGAATACACGCCGGCGGCCAGCTGGCTTATCATTCCGGCGCGCAGCAACAGGCGGTGACTTTCGGTATCGGCCTCGGCCGGGATTTCGCGCAGACGTTTGCCGAACAACTGTGACAGACGCATGTGTTTCTCTCCTTGAATCTTCAGCAAAGATTAAAGCACATCGGGTGGAATTGCGCCAGTTGCCCGAACGAGTACAATGCTGATGTGCCTTTTGTTTGCTTGCCCAAAATACTACTTAAGGGCGTTATGCCGCAATGGATGCTTTCAGCGCTGCGGCGTAGGCCTCAAGCGCGCTCCGATTGAACAGCACAAGGATAATCTCCTTCAGGCTGGTCTGATGCTGTTCCAGATAACCGGCGATTGCCGTCACGGCGACTCCGGCGGCCATATTGAGAGGGTATTCGTAAGCCCCGGTGCTGATGGAGGGGAAGGCGATGCTCTTGAATTTGTGTTCGGTGGCCAGTTGCAGGCTTTCGCTGTAGGCCGAGGCCAGCAGATCCGCCTCCCGCGAGCTGCCGCCACGCCAGACTGGGCCTACAGTGTGAATCACGTGTCTGGCTTTGAGCCTGCCGCCGCCGGTGATGACGGCTTTGCCGGCGGGGAGCGGTCCCTGCGCGGCTGCGATTTTCAGGCACTCTGCGAGTATGGCCGGTCCGCCGGTGCGGTGGATGGCGCCGTCCACACCCCCGCCGCCGGCAAGCGATGGATTGGCGGCGTTGACGATGGCGTCTACATTCACCTCCGTGATGTCGCCCACGACGAGTGAGATGACGGTATGGTTTATCCGGCGGGTGTTGTCAGTCATGGCGCATATCTCCGCGTGCATTATGCCATATTCCAGTGACATAGGGGGATTTCTCCCCTGTTACCCGCTGGAGAAAATCCCATCTCATTGCCTGCGGGCAAGGTCTCACTTTTTGCCAAAGGGAGCGGGAATTAGTACAGACATGGCACATCGGTTATAGATTAATGGGTTGATATCGGTGTTGCATGAATGTATGATGGACATATCTGAATGCGCTGTAGGAGGTGTGATTAATGAAAAAACTGCTAATCGGCATCGGCCTTGGTTTCGTCGCTACGCTGATATGCTTACCTGCCATGTATAATTTTGCGAATTATTTTGGCATGGAGATGACCGCATTAATGGTTGGTATATGGTTCATATGTGCTGTAATTGCATGCACATTTTGGATTGTAAAAGAGATAAGAGCATTAAGAGACAGCCTTTCCGGAACCACAAAAGTATCGGATGACCGTTAGTAGTTAATTGCTACCCGCCAATCTGCTTGACAGCCATCCGAACGGGTGTGCTACTATTATGCCGGTTATGGACGACAGACTGAAAACCCTGGCGGCGGCGGCGCAGTTCGATGTCTGCGGATGTGGCGGAGGCATGCGCCCCCGCGCCGCCATTGACCCCACTCGCTTTATTCACAAAGCCGCCCTGCCCGACGGTGGCTGCGCCTCCCTGTTCAAGGCACTGCTCACCAATGTATGCGTTAACGACTGTGCCTACTGCATCAATCAGAAGTCGCTGGATATCCCCCGCGCCGCCTTCCAGCCGGAGGAGCTGGCGCGCATGTTCATGGAACTCTATCAAAAGAGGATGGTGCAGGGTATCTTTCTCAGCTCCGGTATCGCAGGCAGCGCCGTCTCAACTCAGACGCGCCTTATTGAAACAGTTGAAATCCTGCGCCGGCGCTACAAATTCGGCGGCTATGTGCATCTCAAGCTGCTGCCTGGCGTCGGTGCCGATTGCGTTGAGACCGCTTGCAGACTGGCTTCCCGCGTTTCGGTGAATATCGAGGCGCCCACAGCCCGACATCTTGCCCGCCTCAGCTCCGGCAAAAATCTCTACGAAGGCATTTTGGAGCCGATGCGGCAGGTGCAGTCGCTCCAGCTACGCTCTCCGGGGCTGGTGCCGTCCGGGCAGACCACCCAGTTTGTGGTGGGGGCGGCGGGCGAGTGTGACCGTGATATTCTGGATGCCACCGGTGCGCTTTATCACGACATGCATCTGCGCCGGGTATATTTCTCAGCTTACAAACCAATTGATGGTTCGCGTCTGTCCGGCGTGGGGGCGGCTTCTCCATGGCGCGAGCACCGTTTGTATCAGGCCGACTGGTTGCTGCGCATCTACCGGTTCAGCCATGGGGAGGTGTCGTTGGCGCTGGACGATGGCGGCTACCTCAATCTAAAGCACAATCCCAAGTTGGTGATTGCCGCCAGACAGCCGTGGCTGTATCCCGTTGACATAAACCGCGCTAGTTACGAGGAACTGCTGCGCGTGCCGGGCATCGGGCCGACTGCGGCGCGTCGCATCACGCAGATGCGGCAGATACACGATGTAACTTCCGTGGAGCAGCTTCAGAAATTGCGTGTGCGCTGGCGCGCGGCTATGCCATTTATTTGGTTTCGCGGCATGTCGGACGGCGAAAAGCAGCTGTGCATGGCACCGTTGTTCGCAGATGAATTCTCCCGTTTGGAGTCGGGATCGACGCTCGGACGGGTGGTGGAGAGGCCTTCGGGAGTCGGCGCGCTGTGAAAATGGCGTGGCGCTTCAGATTGAAAGATTGCGAAGTCTGCGTATCTGACGTGGTTACAGCGCCGCTATCTCCCGCATCAGCCGATCGAAAATATCGGCTTCCTCGATAGTGGCCACCTGTTCGCCCTTTTTGAACAGCACCGCTTTTCCTTTTCCGCAGGCAATCCCGATGTCGGCGTCTCTGGCTTCCCCGGGACCGTTGACCACGCACCCCATTATGGCCACATGCAACGGTTTGTCGATTTTTTGCAGCGCCTGCGCCACTTTTTCCGCCAGACCTATGACGTCCGCCTCGCAGCGCCCGCAGGTGGGACAGCTGACCAGCACTGGGCCGCGTTGGCGCAGACAGAGACTTTTCAGGATCTCATATCCGGCGGCTACCTCTTCACGCGGGTGGGTCGTCAGCGATACGCGTATTGTGTCGCCCAATCCCAGATAGAGCAGTGTGCCGATGCCGGCGGCGCTGCGAATTACGCCGGTGCGTGGTATCCCCGCCTCAGTGATGCCAAGGTGCAGGGGATAGGGGATTTTGTCCGCGATGTCCCGGTATGCCTCGACCGTTGCCGGCACGTCGAAAGCCTTCAACGAAACCTTTATCAGGTCGAAGTCTAGGTCCTCCAGCAGTTTGATATGTCCCATGGCCGCCGCCGTCATGCGCTCCGGTATGGATAATCCCTCTCGCGCGGGAGGCGGCAACGAGCCGGCGTTGACGCCGATGCGGATGGGAACCAGCCGCTCTTTGGCTTTGAGCACCACGGCTTTGACCTTGTCAGGTTCTGCGATGTTGCCTGGGTTCAGCCTGAGACCGTCCACGCCGGCCTCCAGCGCAGCTAGCGCCAGCCGGTAGTCGAAATGGATGTCGGCGACGAGCGGGATGGAAATGCCCTGCCGGATGGTCTTAAGCGCGGCGGCGGCCTCCGTGTCAGGCACAGCCACGCGTATGATTTCACAGCCGTATTCGGCCAGTTCCCGTATTTGTCTGATGGTGGCGGCGGTGTCGCGGGTGTCGGTCTTGGTCATGGATTGCACGGAAACCTGGGCGTTGCCGCCCACTTTTATCGTCCCGACGTTGACAGCCTTCGATTGTCTGCGCGCAAACATATCCTAACCTCCGCTGGCGATGCGCACGATGTCGTTGTAGGTTATGACTATGGCCAATCCGATTAGCATGATGAAGCCGATAAAATGCACCATGCCTTCGGTTTGCGGCGAAACGCGCCGGCCTCCCCGTATCCATTCCAGCAGTACGAAGACGATGCGCCCGCCGTCGAGCGCCGGCAGTGGCAGCAGGTTCATTATCGCCACGCTCAGGCTGATGAATCCGGCGAATTCAAGGAGCGGCGATATGCCGGCTCTCGCCACTTCTCCGGTGATCTGGGCGATGCCCACCGGGCCGGTAATCTGCAGGCCGCTTGTGCCGATGAACATGCTCAGGATGGAGTTTTTGAACAGCACCATGGTCTGTCCCATTGCCTTTGTTCCCATCGCGATGCTACGGAAAAAATCTTCGTTTCTGCGCTCTTCCTCTATATTCTCCATGCTGATGGCGACTCCGATGGCGCCCTGTCCCTCCGGCGGTTTCCAGCGCGGGGTGAGTGTAACCTCTTTTTGAGTATCACCGTTCAAAAGGCCGAAAGTTGTTTCCTTGCCCAGATTGAGCGATATGTAGCGCGAGAGGTCGGCGGAGTTGTTTATGGTGTTGCCGTTGACTGAAATGACAATGTCGCCGGGTGCGATGCCAGCCTGTTCGGCAGGGGAGGATGTGGCGACTTCGGCGATGATCACCTGCCCGCTGTAAACCGTGTGCGGAATCATGAAAGCCATCGAAAACAGGATAAACGGCAGCAAGGCATTCACCATCGCCCCCGCTCCCAGCACCATTATGCGCGTGAGGCGGCTTTTGGAAGCCAGACTGCGCGGCGCTTGCGGGTCTTCTTCTCCGGACATTTTGACGAAGCCGCCCAGCGGTAGCCAGTTGAGCGAATAGGTCGTTTCGCCGCGCTTGATGCCGAAGATGCGCGGTGGGAAGCCGATGCCGAACTCCTCTACCCTGACGCCGGCGCACTTGGCGGCCGTGAAGTGCCCCAGCTCATGCGCTAGGATAATAGCGGTGAAAATCAGCAGGAATGAGCCAATCGTAATCAACAACAATGCAGTGTTCCCCGTTTCAGAGTATCTTTTACCGCCTCACGCGCCCATTTGTCGGCCTGAAGGATGTCTTCGATGTCGGGATTGGAAGTGGATGAGTGCTGCCCCAGTACGTCGTCCACCAGCGCGGCGATGTCGGTGAATTTGATTTGTCCTTCAAGGAACAGGTTAACCGCCACCTCGTCGGCGGCGCACAGCACGGCGGGGCAGGTGCCGCCCTGTTTTCCTGCCTCGATAGCCAGTTTCAGACAGGGGAAGCGGTCGTAATCGGGCGGTTCAAAATCGAGCTTTTTGATAGCGGCGAAGTCCAGTTTAGGGAGCTCATCGTTGCTCCAGCGCTCCGGGTGGCTCATGGCGTACTGGATTGGCAGCCGCATATCAGGCGCGCCGAGCTGCGCCTTGACGGCTCCGTCACTGAACTCAACCAAGGAGTGGACGATGCTCTGCGGATGCACCATCACGTCAATCTTCTCCAAAGGGATTCCGAACAGGTGGTGCGCCTCGATAACCTCCAGCCCTTTGTTCATCAAGGTGGCGGAGTCGATAGTCACTTTTTTGCCCATTTTCCATGATGGGTGCCTGAGTGCCGCTTCTGCCGTCACCTCCGCCATTTCGCGGCGCGAGTACGAACGGAATGGACCGCCCGAGGCCGTGATGATGATGCGTGCTGGTGTACTGGTTTCGCCAGTCAGGCACTGCCAGATGGCAGAGTGCTCGCTGTCCACCGGACGGATGGAGGCGTCGTGCCTGGCAGCCATATTCATGATGATTTCACCAGCCGATACCAGCGCCTCCTTGTTGGCCAAGGCGACTGTCTTGCCAGCATGTACGGCAGACAACAGCGGCATTAGCCCTGAAGCGCCTGAGGAAGCGGCTAACACTGTGTCCACATCGCAGTGTGCCGCGATTTCATCCATGTTGCGGAATTCCCAGTTGCCATGTGGCAGGCGCGCGCGGTCGCCATGGTGATAAACGAACTTTGGAAAAAATTCGTTTATCTGTTCAGAGAGCAGGTTCAGGTTGCTTCCGGCAGCCAGCGCGACAATCCGGATACGGTCTGGAAAGGCGCGCACGATGTCAAGGGTTTGCCGCCCGATAGAGCCGGTTGAACCGAATACGGCCAGTCGCAGAGATTTTACGTCATCCATATGACGTAATAATAAACGACCAGCCCAGCAAAGACAACGCTGTCAAGGCGATCGAGTATCCCGCCGTGTCCCGGCAGCGAGCGTCCGGAATCTTTGGCGCCCATGTTGCGCTTGAAGAGCGATTCCACCAGGTCGCCGGTCTGGGCGAAGACGGATGTCAGCGCTGCTAGCAGCGCTGCTTGCCATACCGAAAGCGGCAACCCGAGAAGCCATGCCAGCAGCACGCCCATACCGGTGGCGAACATCAATCCTCCGACAGCGCCTTCCCATGTCTTGGCGGGTGAAATGCTGGGGGCCAGCTTGTGGCGGCCCAGCAACCTGCCGCTGAAGAAGGCGCAGACATCGGTGGTGAAGGTGATCATCAGCGCCAGTATCACCCATTCCTTGCCGTACTCCATTCCGATAAGCGCCACGTAGCGCGAGAGCAGCCAACCCAGGTACAGCACTCCGGCAATGGTGAAGGCCCAGCTACTGAAGGCGTCTTTGCGGCTGCGCCGCAGCAATATAATCCATATCAACGGAAGCACTATCACCGCGCTTAACAGGATGCCGCCGTCAGTCCAGTCAAGAAGAGGCTCCAGAACGAAAAGCACGGTCAGCACCGTGCCCAGCCACAGGAGTGGTTGTCCCCTGCCGCATTTGCTCACCATGCCGTAGAACTCGCGCAGTCCAAGTGCGGCGATTATGGCTGTGGCGATGGCGCCGGCCGGAAAGACCCCGTCAGCCAGCAATACCGCCGCCAGTACGATTAACAGGACAACGGAGGTTACAATGCGCTTTAACAGCATCCTAAAGTCCTCCGAAGCGCCGCTGACGGCTGGCGTAGGCATGCAGGGCTTTGTCCATTTCGGCGCGGTTGAAATCCGGCCACAGGATCGGGGTGAAATAAAACTCGGCGTAGGCGCACTGCCACAGCAGGAAGTTTGAAAGGCGCTGTTCCCCGGCGGTGCGAATCAGCAGGTCTACATCAGGTATGCCGGAGGTATACAGGCGGCTTTCCAATTGCTTTTCATTGATGTCTTTGGTTTTTATGCCATCAGTGACCAAGGCGCGCGCCGCGTTGACGATCTCCTGCCGCCCGCCGTAATTCAGCGCCAGACATAACGTCATACCAGTATTATTTCTAGTGTACTCCTCCGCTTCCCGGATGTCTTTTATAAGCCGGGAGGCCAGCCTGTCTTCCTGCCCCAGCCATTTAATGCGGATGTTGTCCTCGTGCAGTGCTCTTTTTTCGTTGTCGATGGATTCACCGAGCAGTTTGAAGAGACCTTTGACTTCAGTGGGCGGGCGGGTCCAGTTTTCGGTGGAGAAGGCGTAAAAGGTGGCGTACTCCAATCCGAGATGATTCAGATGCCGCGCCGTATCCTGAACAGCTTTAAGCCCTGCCCTGTGTCCTTCCAGCCGCGAAAGCCCGCGCTGGACAGCCCAGCGCCCGTTTCCGTCCATGATGACGGCGATGTGGCGCGGGGAATTAGTCTTTTTTTCTGTCATCGGGGAGTATTTTAGCAGATAGGGGGAGGTAGTGGCTATCGGCTGTGGTCTTGCCCCCGAAAATAGTACCAATTCCAGAGTTAGTAAGATGATAACACTTAACGAAGGAGTGGTAAATCATGAGGAAACAGAACTACACGGTAGAACAGATCATCGTCAAGCTGCGCGAAGCTGAACTGCACTGCAGAGCAGGCAAGACCATAAGCGAGGCAGTAAAATCTCATGGGATTACAGAGAATACGTATTATCGCTGGCGCAAGGAATACGGCGGCATGGATACTGCTGGGTAGACTACTATAACACAGTCAGCCAGCATTCAAGCTTGGGAGGGAAAACGCCGGCGCCTCAGAGTTATTCGTTTGATGATATGGAAATGCCGCAAACAATGCGTCAGTCAATTTGGAATGTTATACTCGTATCTGATGAGAAGAAAAAGCCGGCCGAGATGGTTGTTTAATCATGGCTAAGACTAACTTAAAAACCGGACCAATTATTGGGGGCTTGACAACAGTGATGTTACAATGAATAGCACAATGTATGGAGTCGTTGATTAGAACATCACGATAGTAGCTTAAGGAAATCATACTATGAATACATATCCAAAATTCAATGATGAATGGGAGATGAAATTTAGGCGAGATGAAATAATTAAAGCATCTCGGTTATATGATTCTTCAGTAAAGTTTTTAGTCACGACTTGTATGGGGCTTATCGCTCTAGCAATAACACAAGAAATATATGGAGTAATGCTGATTACAAACTTTCTGGTAATTATGCTAGGCAGGAAGATGTATCATTGGCGAGAAGAAATCGCAAAAAATAACGCATACTGCATATGTTTTTTAGAAAACCATCGAGGTACCAATCGAGGTGCCAAAAGCAATTTCCGCGCAGAGACTATTCAATATGCCTATAATAATACTTCAAAAACGTGGTGTGATGATCAAAGGGAATTTGTAAGGCTTACGGTGCTAATATTTAGGCTGGTATTTGCGTTGCTTACAATACCAACAATCGTGCTGTGCCAAACGACTATTGGAGTAATCAAAAAGATTAGAGAATCTGGAAGGTTTTGCGCATGGGAAATAACCAAGGAGACTCTGGGGTTATTTTGGAAGTCGTTATGCGGGTGCCTTGCTAGAATTTCAGATAACTTTAAAAGTTTGAAAGACCTAGAAGTCCCACTCATTCTGCTATTAAATCTAGGCATTATATTGATTCAATATCCGAATCAACATAATCGTAACTTAGAAGTTGCGGCAGCAGCGGCAGCAAAAGAAGAGCCAGTAATAGGTTCAGGTTACCTTGAGGTCTTCACTCCTCAACAAATGATAATTGTGGCAATCGGCCTAACAATTATTGCAGGTTTATTCTTTTGGGATAAATATAGTATCCGCAAGACTACGCATAAATGGATTAAAAGATTTCAAGATGAAAACCTACTAAACAAATATAACGACATCACCGGTAGCAAATACATAGCTTTCTCTAGAAACAAAATAGAACTTGAAACTGAGCGGACATTCATAGATAAGATTAAGCAAGCAATACTAGCAGTTATTAATTTGAAATAGACGTAATATGTAATCTTAGTCTCTTTGCAAAACAGTCCTTAAAAAGTCCTTTGGACTTGCAATCCCACGTTTGATTATTTTGCATTTCAGGCATAAAATTAAAATAGGTTATAAAAATGCTTTTGCCATTTCGTGCCTAGAAGCGCTACTTTTGCGAATGTTGCAGAATTTCGAGAGCGACACCATGAACCACTCGGACACCTCTCCTTGTGCCTAAAACAGGGGTTTTGGGGGGTTATTTACTTTGCAATAACTTAAAATCACTAATAAACCACTAATGGATGTAATGCACCCCATTTGTCAATACCATGTAAGAGTCCAATATCTGTTTGAACTTATCAACTCACCGTACTCGTTCAGGCGATTGGGGATATTTGGATTGAAGTGGTCGCTATAATGTGTCATTCCGGTTCGCTGGGATGGGAATCCAGAGGATGTGGTGATAGAGGACATTATGTTTACGGTCTTCGTTTGAAACGGGGGCTAACATTCATATAAATCGCACTTACGATAATAACCACAGTAAACAAACCGTATGATACAAGCATTGAGATCACAGGAAAAATATTCAGGAAAATAGGTACGCAACCAGCAAGCAAAATAATGGACAGAATTATCAACAGCCATCCTGTATGTTTGCCAATGGCTTTTCCGTCCCACTTGGTTTTTTCCTTTTCGCTCATTGTATTGTAGCCCGCAATCAAGAAATTAGCTTTTCCTGTGCGAATTATCAATCCCAGTACTAAACAGGAAATACCTCCAAAAAGATTCGCGCTCACCATCGCAAATGTTTCCATGTTCAGCCTCCTTACCCAAATATTACACTGTCCAGAATTTGGGATTATCAGGTTTTACAGTTTTGACTAATCTAAACTTGCCTATAATTGGCAACTCCTTTACTTTGCCTTTGAATGCGTTGACTGCCCCTATAATGCCAAGGATAAAAAGCAACAAGCAAAAAACAAGAAAAATAGTGGATATAATAGATAGCAGCAATATAGGTACTGACAGGAGTGCTAAACAGCATACAACCACTGATGACCCACCAAGTAAAGTAACTAGAAGCAATCCTTGGTTGACATGGAAGCGCACATACCTTGAGCTAGGGGCGGCAACAATCACCAATAAAAATACAATATAGGCGGCACAAGCAGTAACCTTGTGTTCTGCTATGTCTTCAGCACTTATGAGCTCCGCATCGCGGGGTGTGTTTTTGTTGATAGGGTTAACCTGCTTGTTATCCTTTTGCTCACAAGCCGGGCAGGTTTTTGTCCCGTTTGGTGTCTGTATCCCACAATTATTGCAATTAGTCATTTCAGCACTCTCCATTAAGCAAAGTCATCGATTTTTATTGTAAAAGTTTGTGGTCTTTACTTGAGTAATAATTGTAGCAATGACCACTCCAATTAACGCCAAAATCAACCCCGCAATAAGCCACACATAAAAGTTCTCGCCAAGAAAAACAGGCCTTAATATTAGTAATGTTGCAAATGCGGCAATGCTGAAAATCGAATAGATGAGTAAGGCATTAGCGCAGATTCTGTGTCCATAGTCCCATGTTTCTTGGTTTCTGGCCGTAGCTTTTGTTCGGATACCATACGAGTCGTTGATGTTTTTAGGAGGTGCAAATTTCAATATCAAACCCGCGATTAACGTGGCTGACGCAAGAAGACCTCCCATAAAATAGCCGAATAGGGTCATGGCGCTAACTCCTTCTCGGATGGGAGACAGTTGTTAGATCTGCTTCAGTTCCGCTTCCTTGGCAACACCGGTGGCGTCTATCTGTCCGATATAGCTGTCGGTCAGCTTTTGCAGGCGGGTTTCGCCGCGTTTGAGGTCGTCCTGGGAAATTTCCTTGTTCTTTTCCTGCTTCTTGATGTCGTCGATGGCGTCCCGTCGGATGTTGCGCACTACTATCCGTTGCTCTTCAAGCAGCCTGCGCATCATTTTAATCATTTCCTGCCGGCGTTCCTCATCAAGCGGCGGTATGTTCAGGCGGATAACATGTCCGTCCGAGGTTGGCGTCAGCCCGATATTGGCCTTCAGGATGGCTTTCTCGATTGCGGTCAGCGCGCCTGCGTCCCACGGCTGAATCATCAGCAGGCTGGCGCCGGAAGCGGTGACAGAGGCCATGTGATGAATCGGCGTAGGCGCCCCGTTGTAGTCCACGCGCACGTTCTCCACCAGCGCCGGTGAAGCGCGCCCGGTGCGGATGCCGCCCATCTCACGCTTCAGTACATCCAGCGAAGTTTTCATTTTTTCCTCGGCCTTGGTCAGTACAGGGTCTATCATTTGCCCTCCTCGCCGTCTATCAGCGTACCGATTTTTTCTCCGCTGATGACTCGTTCGATACTGCGTTCGGCGTTCAAGTCGAACACGATGATCGGCAGGGTGTTGTCCATACACAGCGACAGCGCCGTGGTGTCCATTACGTGCAGCTTCAGATTCAGCGCTTGCAAGTAATCAAGGTGTTCAAACCTCTTGGCGCCGGGATTCTTGCGCGGGTCGGAGTCGTAAACTCCGTCGACGTGGTTTTTGGTCATCAGCAATACCTCCGCCCCAAGCTCGATGGAGCGCAGCGCGGCGGCGGTATCGGTCGTCATATAGGGATTGCCGGTGCCGGATGCAAGTATCACAACTCGGCCCTTTTCCATATGTCCTATGGCGCGGCGGCGGATGAAAGGCTCGGCCACCTGCTGAATGTTCAGGGCGCTCATTACGCGTGTCTCCAGCCCCCCCAGCCTTTCCAGCGTGTCCTGCAGTGCCAGCGCGTTAATCATGGTGGCCAGCATGCCCGCGTAGTCGGCGGTGACGCGGTCAAATCCAGCGGCTTCGGCGGAGGAGCCTCTCCAGATATTACCGGCGCCTACCACCACCGATATCTGCACCCCCATCGCAAAGGCTTGTTTGATGCGGTGGGCGACATCGGTGACCGTGGCGGCGTCAATGTCGGTATCGGCGCGGTCTCCCTTGAAGGCCTCGCCCGATAATTTCAGCAGGACCCGTTTGTATTTGGCTTGTGCCATATAAGCGCAGCCGCCTTTACCGTAAGGTTATTCCGGATAGATGCCGATTTCAAAACGATTGAATCGTGAAACGCGGATGTTTTCGCCGATGCGGGCAATGCCATCGGTGATGAGGTCTTTAATGGTTTTGGAAGGGTCCTTGATGAATGATTGTTCCATCAGACAGACGATTTCGCCCTCGGGAATATTGAAGCCGTCGGGTACCTGCTCGGACGTTACGAAGACAGGGTTCATGGCGGCGATCTGCATGGCGATGTCGTGAGCCAGTTTCTTGAATTCGTCGGTGCGCGCCACGAAATCGGTTTCGCAGTTGAGTTCAACCATGGCGGCTACGCGCCCACCGGTGTGGACGTAAGCCTCGATAAGTCCGCTGGCGGTGACACGTTCGGCCTTCTTGGCGGCCTTGGCAATGCCGCGCTCCTTGAGTAACTCTGAAGCTTTGGCTAGGTCTCCCTGGCACTCCACTAACGCGGAGCGGCAGTCCATGACGCCGGCGCCGCTTTTTTCACGCAATTCCTTGATGCTGTTGGCTGAAATTTCCACTCGATGTCTCCTGTTTTATTCGGCGGTTATGGTGGTGAGCGGGGTGATTTCGTCGGTGTCGGGCACATCGCCCTTTTCTACGGCTATGGTCATGCCGCCTTTGGCTTCCAAGATAGCGGTGGCAATTTTGCTGGTTACCAGCTTGATGGCGCGTATGGCGTCATCGTTGGAGGGGATGGGGGCATCAACCTCATCGGGATTAGAGTTGGTATCCACCATGGCGATAACCGGTATGCCTACTCTCTGTGCTTCGGCGATAGCGATGCGCTCCTTGGATGGATCAACAATGAACAGCGCGTCGGGTAGCGCGGTCATCTCCTTGATGCCGCCGAGATTGACGTTAAGCTGGGTGATTTCTTCGGCCAGGTTCTGAGCTTCTTTCTTGGGCAGGCGGGCAAGTTCACCCTTTGCTTGTTGATCTTCCAGCCTTACCAGGTAATCAATGCGGCTTTGGATAGCGGTGAAATTGGTCAGCGTGCCGCCAATCCAGCGTTGATTGACATAAAACATGCCGGCGCGTTTGGCTTCCTCACTGATGATGGACTGCGCCTGCTTCTTGGTTCCGACGAACAGGATTTTACCACCGTTGCCGACGATATCTTTTATGAAATCGCTGGCCTTGGACAGCATGGTCGCGGTTTGTTCCAGGTCAATGATATGGATGCCGTTGCGCTTGGTGAAGATGTATTTCTTCATGCGGGGATGCCACCGTGACGTCTGATGTCCGAAGTGAGCGCCCGCTTCAAGCAGTTCTTTTATCGTTGCAGTATCAGCCAAGAAAGACCTCCCTTGTTGCCATAAAAAGCTGACTCCAGCTGGTTTTTAACACGTCAGTATAGCATGTCGGGGTGTAGTCGGCAACCGCATGTATGAGTTCAGGTGATTAGTGTTGCAGTGCCTTCCAATGTACAGCCAATCCCGGGGTGCAGTACAGTTTGTCCTAACTAAGAGTTGTCGGGTAATCCAGTTGGAACTTTATACTATACCCCACGCAATACTGGTGGGCGTAAGAATTTGGGGGGCAGGTGACGGTGAGGTTGGGGCAACCATAAAAAGCTTCAGCGCCAATACTGGTTACACCGACTGGTATATTTATACTTGTTAGAGACCGGCAACGCTCAAAAGCTTTACGGCCTATGCTCTTTAAGTTGTTTGGCAAAGTTACGCTGGTCAAACTAACACAACCGAAAAATGCTTCATCGCCTATAATTGTTACGCTATCAGGTATCGTTACACTTACCAAGTTCCCGCAACCACCAAAAGCCCCATATAAGTTGCTTGGCAAAGTTGCGGTTATGCTGGGACCATATGGAAACTCTATTGGCGGACCTCTTGGCGTAAATCCGCCGATTTGTGTTACGCCATTTGGTATCTTTACGGTTGTCAGCCTTTCGCAATGAAGGAATGCCATATCGTCAATGCCTATTACTCTTCTGCCATCTATTTGCTCTGGTATAACAACATCGCCGTCAGCGCCCGTATATCTAGTTATTATTACCTTTTCGCTGTCAATGGTGTAGGTAAAATCCGAAGCAGGGTTTGGTTCAGTTCTACTGGTGTTAGTAAGAGTCGGCTGACTGGTTACTGTATTAAGTGAACAACTCACATTGCATAAAGCTAGTAGCGCTATTATGCATACAACAGATAAAGTACTGCTAAAAACCCCAACCTTCATCGTGATGACCTTTTTACTCGTTCACGAAATAATTATCTGACCACCAACCATTCCACTTTGGCCAGATTTGGTGTGAAGTTTCATGATAGATACTCAGACTAAAGACAGTTTGCCTACTCCCGCTTGTGGCTTAACCGTAGCAGACCTAAAGCAGGGTTGTCAAGAGGCTGTATAAGTCCCGCAGATATTGGACTGAGAAGGGTTTAAGTTTAGCATATTTATGCAACCATTGAGAGGCGGAACTTGCTTACCGTTAATACCTCATATGGATTGGCAAGCCATCCAATTCTCTAACCCTCCATGTTTTGTATATATTTTTACCAATTCAACCATTGGCTCGTTATTCACCCAGCAATTTTTGTATCCGTTTTTGAAAATCCGATTCGGCGGCAATCCGATAGGCTTCTTCCT
>WREQ01000016.1 GCA_009779255.1 Dehalococcoidia bacterium | reverse complement strand
TTATGAACTTTGGACCATGGCAACTGGCAGTCATCCTGATCATCATTCTTATCATCTTCGGCGCTGGCAAACTGCCCCAGCTTTTCAGCTCGATGGGGCAGGCCGTACGCGGCTTCCGCGAAGGTGCCAACGGCACCGATGAAGAGGTCGAAAAACCTAAAAAGAAGCGCAAGGCCGCCAAGACCACCAAATCCACCCAGGCTGACAAGACCGACAAGACCGGACAATAAAGACCGCGCGTGTCCTTCCGATTGACACGCAGGCACATTAGGGATAACATTAACTATCCGGCAACAGGGAGAGGATGGTTTAAATGTCCGATTCGTGGCGCACCTGTCATGCCTGTAGCAGGCAGGTGGAAATGAATCCTGGGCAGGCTCTGGGAGATGCCCTCAGCGGCTGGGTCATTGTTTCCAGTATGCGCGACAGGGACTCTTTCGACCGTTTCAGCTTCTGTTCGATGTGCTGCCTGCATCACTGGGTGCAACAGCAGGTTCCTGTCATTCCGGAAGTTTTCCTGCACTCGATTGATGACAGTCCGTATAGTCCCTGAAACAGCATCGGGACGGACCGCTTCGCCCCCGCCGCGAGTCTGTTTCCGTTTTTACTGAAAATGCACAACGATTTTCGGCGTTTTTATCTAACAAAGCTATGTCACAAGCAGATGTTTTAGCCCAAATACAACACCTCAAGACCAGTCGCAAGGCTGTGATTCTGGCGCATAACTACCAGCCGGCGGAGATACAGGATCTGGCCGATTTTACGGGGGATTCGCTGGAACTGTCGCAGCAGGCCGCCATAACTCCGGCTGAGGTCATAGTGTTCTGCGGCGTGCATTTCATGGCCGAAACCGCCTACATCCTTTCTCCCATGAAAAAAGTGCTTCTGCCAGACGCCGCCGCCGGATGTTTCATGGCCGACATGATTACGGCGGAAAAGCTCCGGGCGAAGAAAAAAGAGCTTCCGGGCGTACCCGTGGTGTGCTACGTCAATTCACCGGCAGATGTAAAGGCCGAAAGCGACATCTGCTGCACTTCGTCCAATGCCGCCAAGGTTATCGAAAGCCTACCGCAAAAGGAAATACTGTTCGTACCAGACAAATACCTCGGCCAGTGGGGAGCCTCGCAAACCGGAAAGAAGCTGCACCTGTGGCCAGGCTTCTGCCCCACTCACGCCCGCATCCTGCCAGAGCACATCCTTAAGCTCAAAGAAGAATATCCCACCGCCAAAGTCGTCGCGCACCCGGAATGCCGCCCCGAAGTGCACGCGCTGGCCGACGCGGTGCTCAGTACCGGCGGCTTCATGCAATACGCCCGCCAGCCGGATGTAAAGCAGATGATTGTAGCCACCGAAGAAGGCGTCATCCACCGCCTCGAAAAAGAGAACCCCGGAAAACTGTTCATACCGATAAAGGAAGTCGCCATCTGCGCCAACATGAAGTTGACCACTCCTGAAAAAGTACTCTGGAGCCTGCAGGACATGTCAACCGAGGTCATCGTCCCCGAAGAGATACGGCTGAAGGCACTTGGCGCCGTCCAGCGCATGCTGAAAGCGGTGTAGGACGGCAAGCATGAAAGCCAGCGGCTTCATCATCGTATACATCACCGCAGGCGACGAGGCGGAGGCGCGCAAATTGGCCGGCATCCTGCTGGAAAACAAAAAAGCCGCCTGTGTCAACATCATCCCCAAAGTTGCCTCACTATATCGGTGGCAGGGCAGGATAGAAGACAACACAGAAAGCCTGCTGATAATAAAAACGCGCGCGGCGCTGCTGGATGATATAGCCACCCTCGTAAAAGCTAGTCACTCATACGAAACACCTGAAATCATCGCTGTGCCGGTAATCGGAGGATCACCTGATTATCTGGCATGGCTGGACAAAGAAACCACGTAAAGCCAAGGATGATTTAGCTATCAGCCTTCCTCTTTTTTGTTGTCACTTGGGGCTTGACCCGCAATCCAGAACGATGACACTCTATCACCACATCTGGATTTCAGTCTGCCCAAGCGAACCGCAATGACAGGAGAGCAGGAAGCTAACCGCAAGTAGCTGAACTCGTCTACAGCATCCGCCGCGATTCTTTTTCCAGCTCTTCGACAATGCGCGCCATGCCCGAAGTATCCTGCCCGCAATATTTCAGCAGGTTGCGGCGTATCGCGCGCTTTGCCCCGATTGAAAGAGCACCGGATACCATCTGCATAAAGCGCAGCCCGGCAATGTCGCCGCGGCCTATCTCAAGGGAGTCGTAGCCAATGCCGGTAAGCGGCGGCATCACCTTCTTGAGCGAGGCCGAACCCTTCTGCGCCGGATGATAATAGTGGAAATCCCGGAACGGCTTTATCAGATCCACGAAACGCGGCAGCACCGACCGCACCCACACTTCATATTCGGGCAGATCCACCACCAGCTCCTCCAGCCGCGCCTTTTCGAAGGATTCGTTATACACCAGAATGGAGCCTTCGGGGCCGACGGCCTCCCTAAGGGCGGCCATAAAGGCAGGGCGGGGGTCGGTGGCGTCTCCGGCTAGGAACTCATGCTTTTCCAACTTCGCTCCGGGTTTTGCCTGAACATGTAGAGAGAACTGGAAGGGGATGTTCCGATACGGCCAAGTGCCGTCGTAGGGCGGCACCGCCGCCATGAAGGTTTCGAAATCCATGTAATGCAGGGGATACTGAAGCGCCTCCAAAAATTTGCGGAGCGCCGGCCTGTCTGTATGCGGCTCGCCGCTGATAACGGCGCCGCGCTGTATCAACTGCCTGCCACTGAGGCTCACGTCAGGCGGTATGTCATGAATATCGGTTATACCACGCAACAGCAGTTCATCGCCCTGCTTCCCGCCACGGTGAAGCGTAAACACATGATGCTCCGGCAGAAACGCCCAACATTCGTCGTGCAGACCGCATGTATAAGGCTTATCGCAGTGTCCGCTGACAGCTGCCTCCGGACAGTCGGGGTAAGAAATGCAGGTCAGCATTTCCGCGATGCGCCCGGCGATACCATCAGAAAACGTCTCCACCCTGCCGGTAACATCTTCGATAATGAAGAGCCGCCCCGTGTCCAGCGCGCCCCTGCGCACATAGGCTTTGTTGATGTGCATCAGACATACATGTTCGATTTTAAGTCCGGCCTTTTCGCAGCAGTGGCGCTGGAAAGCCAGGTCAGCGAGGTGCTCCTCCCGCACTTCGGTGGAAGCCTTGACTTCGACAATATCCCAGCCATCCACACCCGCCGGATTCAGAATATCCACGCGGCAATAGAGATTTGGGGGAGAAAAGCCGGCCTCAAACATCGGCAGGCGCGCTTTGAGCGCGGCTTTGGTCTCTTTAAGGTTCTCACGAATACTGGACGAAGCGAGATTGAGGCCGCCTGGGAAAAGCTGCTGTGCCAGTCCACCGACATAAGCGCCCTGCTCAAAGACACTCCGCCGGACTTCGTCCGCCGGCGGCAGGCGCCCTCCAGCATTGGCAGACACCCATAACAGCC
Source organism: Dehalococcoidia bacterium (assembly GCA_009779255.1). Taxonomy (GTDB): domain Bacteria; phylum Chloroflexota; class Dehalococcoidia; order Dehalococcoidales; family UBA1222; genus WREQ01. The sequence goes on along the minus strand of WREQ01000016.1, from coordinate 22,042 downwards.
TGCGGCACTGCAGGCCTTCAAGATAACGCGACTTGGAAAGGCTCCGGTATTCACTCAATGAATAACTCTCCCGTGAGTTCATTCAGGCATATGGATAGTACACTATAATAGTGCCATACGGGACTGCCACGCAATTCCGAACGGGCTTCAATCCATGCTGGAGGAACGAGCTTACGAGTGACGAAGCATTTGGAGGTGGTGGGTGATTGCTCCCCGCCGCCAGATCCTTTGGTAGCTATGCTCCCTCCAGGATGGACTTGGTCATAAATCCATGATGGAGGAGCGAGCCTGCGAGTGACGAAGCATCCGGTGGAGGCGTGGAGTAGTAACTGGCACCTCCCAGCCAGATCATTTGGTCGTTACGCTACCTCCAGGATGGACTTGGTCATAAATCCATGCTGGAGGAACGAGCCTGCGAGTGACGAAGCATCCGGTGGGGCGGTGGATGATTGCTCCCCGCCACCAGATCCTTCGGTCGTTACGCTCCCTCCAGGATGGACTTGCGAGGGACCGACAACTATTCAGTACTCAGCGCGGACACGTACATGACTTTTGCCATCGTCCACCTCAATCACCAGATCGGTAAGAGCGTCGAGTAGCTCGGTCAAATCCTCCTCCTTCAGATTTTTGAGGTTTACGTTGACGCCCTTTTCGGCCAGCGCCTTGTCTACCTGCTCCGCCGCCTCTCTGGGTATCAGCGAGGTCAGCTTGATGCCGGCGCGGATAAGCGCCACCGGCACGCGAATATTGACCTTCTCGGGATGTCTATCGCCATCATGTTTGTCTTGGTTAAGACCGTCAACCAGTACGCGCAGGTAGCGCGGGGTGGGGCGCGCAGCCGCCTCGCCCGAAGAAACAGCGGAAACAAACGGGGCGCCCTCCACGGCTGTCATCAGTCTGGCGGCCTCGTCCACGCTGATTTTGCCGGCGGCCAGCATTTCCAGAATACGTTTTTTGTTGTCGTTCATATGGGTTATCCTCTTTAAACAAATTTGATAAGGTACTCGCGGTTCTTTTCCCCGATATTCAGTTCCAGCCCGCGCGCCTTCCAGATTACGTTCCAGATACCAGGCAGCGCCATAAGTGTGAGGCGGCCATACCCGAAGTGCCACAGGCACAGCGCCGCAATCAGCAGAAAGGGCAGCGCCAGCAGCGACAGCGCCAGCAATATCGGATAAATCAGAAACAGCGGCAACCACAACCCCCACGACCTCCTGCAGGCGGGAAAAACCAGATGTAGCAACAGTGGAGGCCAAATCATTTGCCGAGCCTTCGCAGCGCTTCCTCAGCGCTGATTTCACCCTTTTCAAGGCGCGACAGGACGTCTTCGCGCTCGTCGGAGACGGCAGTGCGGGACACCTCGACCATCTTCAGCCTTTCCGCCAGGCGATCCAGCCGCGCCTTGACCGTGGGATAGCTGATACCGAAAAGTCTCTCCATATCTTTTATGGAGCCATGCACCCCCACGAAGGCGGCAACGAATATCTGGTCATCGGCTTGAAGCTCCGCCAGCGGCGGCAACGTGAACGAGCCTTCAATGGATATGTCATTGTCGGCAAGTTTTACCCGCTCGACGGTAAAACTTGCGCCGCCGGTCAGCCGGACGAGTTCACTCCATTCCATTGGCATTTTTGCGCCTCCTTTTTCAATCTTCCCAAGAGAGAATACCATGAATTATTGATTTTGTCAATGCGTATTTTAATTTTATTAATTTTTCCACAGCGTTGCTTGGTATTTAGCTATTGGCTCTATCCGCTATCATCACGGGCTTGATCCGCAATTCTGAACGGGCTTCAATCCATGCTGGAGCCTTTAGCCCAGAACTTGATTCAGAGGCAGCGAAGCATCTGGTGGGGTGGTGTAACAACTTCCTACTGACTGCTTTCGCCGGCTTTTGCCCAGGCGGACAGAAATGATTGTGAGAATTTTTTCTGAATTATTCAAAATTTGGCGGGCAACGTATTGAAATATAAAACGACACGCGCTATAATGACCCCAAATCTTTATATTCGGTAAGGAGGTAGAAGTCTGCAAAAACACTACCCTAGGTGTCACAGATTACAAAATTTTTTAGGAGGTATCGCTTCACAAAATGACTGAGGAAAAAAAAGGAATATCTAGAAGAGAGTTCCTTAAGGACGCCAGCCTTATAGTCGGCGGCGCGGCCGTCGGCTCCACCATGCTTGGCACCGTTGCTGTGGCCAGCTGCAACAACAACAACAACACAACCACCTCCGTTGGCCCGTCCGGCGGCGGTCGGCACTCCCTGTTCAAGGTCAACGGCATAGACCACTGGGTTGAAATTGAGCCTTACTGGTCGCTCAATTTCGTCATCCGCGAAAAGCTCGGCCTGACCTTCACCAAGATGGGTTGCGACCGCGGCGAATGCGGCCACTGCACCGTCCTTGTAAACGACCTTCCGATTTATTCATGCATGATGCTAGCGCAGGATGCTATCGACAAGCCCATCGAGACTGCCGAAATCCTGTCTCCAGACCTCACCAATCTTGATGGCATCGCCAAAAGCTTCCGCGACAACGCGGCCTTCCAGTGCGGCTTCTGCACCGCCGGCTGGATGATCGCCACCAAGGCGCTGCTTAAAAAGAACCCCAGCCCAAACCTGGATCAGGTCAGAGAAGAGCTGGCCGGCCATCTGTGCATCTGCAGCGGCATCATCGAAATCTGCCAAACAGTGGTCAAGATAGGACAGGGAGGTTAAAATGGCTCAAACCTTTATCACTCACAACGATTCCTACAATGTCGACGAGACTTTTACCGATCCGTTAAAAGTTATCGGACACGTACCTAACCTGGTCGACCACTTCGCCAACCGCATCGTCACCGGCAACTGGCCTTTCGCCCAGGATGTATTCGCCGGACAAAAACTGTTCACCGGTGTTCAGTACTGCCCCCACGCCCACGCCACCATCAAATCGGTAGACACCTCTGCCGCAGAGAGCATGCCCGGCGTCAAGGCAGTCGTCACCTACCGTGAAGTACCCGCTCCCGCCATGCCCCGTCCCACCACCGGTGAAACCAGCGCCGAAATCATCTACCAGGGCATGTGCGTAGCCGCGGTCGCGGCAACCGACCCATTCCTGGCCCGCGCCGCTGCCGACGCCATCAAGGTGGAATATGATATTCATCCATTCGTGGTCGACATGGACAAAGCCTTGGAACCGGGCGCGCCGCTTGCCGTCAACGGCTCCACCTCCAACTCCAGCACCAGAGTCGTTTTCAACAATCCGTCAACACCGCCGGCCACCGGTCCCGCCAATGTCGACGACGCCATGAAGACCGCCGATGTTATCATCGACAACGTCATAGACAACGAAAAGTGGTTTGGCACCAGCTGGGCCTCCTACTGGTCACATAACACCCCTGAACCGCGCTCTGCCACCGTCAAGTGGGTCGGCGGAGAGCTGTGGGTATGGAGCGGCTCCCAGAACATTGCCAACCATATCACCAACATCTCCAGAAACATGGGATTGAATGAAAGCAATGTTCACTTCATCAGCAAAGGCTGCGGCGGTGCCTACGGCGACCGCAAGCCCAACGGTGAAGAGGCTTGGATTGCCGCCCTGCTGTCCAAAAAGGCCAGAATGCCGGTCAACTGCACGTTCACACGGCACGTCAACGCCACCGGCGGCGCCACCCATCAGGGGCATCAGAAATCCGTCATCAAACTGGGTTGTAAAAGAGACGGCGAGGTAGCCGCCATCGACGCCCACTGGTACGGCACTTCCGGCCCCATCCACCTGCAACTCACCTATAAAACCGACTACATCCGCTTCACGTCCACCACCGTTACCATCAACGTGCCGCGCACCGGCCCCTTCCGCACGGTCACCGGCATGCACTCCTGCTTCTGCTCAGACCAAATCTTCGACCAGATGGCCTACGAGCTGAACATGGATCCATACGACTTCAGGATGAAGGTCGCCGTCACCCCCGACCGCCTCGACCAGGCCACCAACCGAATGAACGGCTCCAACGCCCTGCGGGATTGCCTTGAAGAAGTCGGCAAGATCTTCGACTGGAAGAACAAGTGGGCACAGCACAAGGCCGCCGGCGGTGTCGGCAAGGCCAGACTGCCCGACGGCCGCCTCTGGGGCATCGGCTCTTGCTATGCCTTCAACGAAAAAGGCAACTCAGACAACAACCGTACCGTCATCATCCGCGTCGCATTGGACGGCTCGGCGCATCTCAACATCGGTACCGGCGCCGCGTCGAGCGGCACCCACACCGCAGTAGCGGTAGTGGCAGCCGAAGCCCTCGGCACCACCATCGACAGGGTCAACGTCACCGTCGGTGAAGCCGTGCTCGCCGGTAGCGGTGGCAACCAGGCCGGCAGTACAGGCACCATGTCCAATGCCTACGGCGCCTTCGAGGCCGCCAAGAAAGCGCTGGGGCGCATGATGGCCAACGCTGCCACTACCCTCAAGACCACCACCGACCAGCTCGTCTCCGAAAACGGCAGAATCTTCATGAAGTCTGACCCGACCCAGTTCGTCACCCACGCCCAGGCCGTCGGCAGCCTCGCTATCATTGAAAGCGGAAACGGCGCCATTCTCGGCATGAACCTCAAGCGTGACTACCTTAGCTGGAGGCGCGGTCAGGCCAACACCGTGCGCTCATCTGTAGCCGACATGTGCGAAATCGCCGTTGATGAAGAGACCGGCGAGATTGAAATCCTACGATGGGACATGGTTGATGACGTAGGCCGCGTACTCTTCCCCAAGGGCGTCCAGGCTCAGCTCAACGGCGGCATGGTCATGAAGATAGGTGTTGCGTTGACGGGCTGGGAACAACTGTTCGATCCCGGCACCGGCGCCACCCTCAACGGCAACTTCATCGACCAGAAGAACCCCACCCCTCTGGATGTGCCGGTTGACAGAATCACGGCGGTCGCCTACGAATCCAACAACGCTGCCTCCGTTTACGGCGGCATTGGCTGCGGCGAACCCCCGGTACTCAACTATGTCGTTGTCCACAACGCCTTCTACAACGCCACCGGCAAACGCCTCACCAACAGCGTTCTATACCCCGCCAGAGTGCTCGCGGCGCTGGGGAAAATATAGGAGAGGATGAAAAATGTATCCCTTTAAAGTAAACAACCCCACCACCGTAAATGCTGCGGCCCAAGCGCTGGCTGGCGGCAAAGCCGCCATAATCGCCGGCGGAACCGAACAGCTCTTCTTCCTCAAGGCCATGCACTCTCCGGCCACTCCGCCGGAAACGCTGGTCAATCTCAAGAGCATCCCCGGCCTGACCGACATAAAGGAAGAGGGCAACACGCTCAAGATAGGTGCCTTGGCCACCCTCACCGCAATCGCCAACAATGACATCATCAAGAGCAAATACACCGCGCTGGCGCAGGCCGCCAAGGCCGTGGCCTCCCCTGAGCTGCGCAACCAGGGAACCATCGGCGGCAACATCTGCCAGAGGGTGCAGTGCTGGTACTACAAGGCCGACAACAACCTCTTCCCCTGCAGGCGCAAGGTATCGAACGGACCGTGCTACGCGCTGCTCGGCGATAACCGCTACAATTCCATCTTCGGACAGGTCAACACCTGCTATGCAGTCAATCCGTCCGACACCGCGCCGGCGCTGCTGGCCTTAGGTGCCAAGATTGTCACCAACAAGAAGACCTACAACGCTTCTGAATTCTGGTCGGCAACCAACACCTCCGACATTGAAAAGACCACCGTTCTGGCTCTGGACGAAATCGTCACTGAGATCCAGATCCCCGCTCCCGCGGCCGGCACCAAGAGCGCCTTCAAGAAGTTCGCTCTGCGCAAGAGCTTCGACTTCCCCATCGTCAATGCCGCTGCCGTCATAACCCTGTCTGGTGGTACGGTTTCCAAGGCCTCCATCGCCCTTAACGCGGTGCACAACCTGCCGCGCAAGGCCACCGCCGCCGAGGATTCCATCAACGGCAAGGCAATCAATGCAGATACCGCCTGGGACGCCGGCGTAGCCGCGCTTAACGGCGCCAACGCCATGCCGCAAACCCCGGCAAACACCACTTGGGACACCATCGGCAACAAGTACATGATTCAGATTGCCAAGGTGTTGGTCAAACGCGCCATCCTCGACTGCAGATAAACTGCGTCGAATCACTTAACACCAAACAGAAGGCCTGCCCTCATGGGGCAGGCCTTCTGTTTTACGACACAGGCATACAGGTCACTCGATGTTTGGTTCGCAATCCAAAACAGCCGCAAATCCATGCTGGAGCCTTTAGCCCTGAACTTGATTCATGGTTGCGAGTAACGAAGCATCCGGAGGAGGCGGGGAGTAAGTAACTGGCTCCACACCACCAGATCCTTTGGTCGCTGCGCTCCCTCCAGGATGGACTTGGTCATAAATCCATGCTGGAGGAACGAGCCTGCGAGTGACGAAGCATCCGGTGGGGTGGCGGATGGTTACTCCCCACCACCAGATCCTTCGGTCGTTACACTCCCTCCAGGATGGACTTGTACGTAAATCCATGCTGGAGGAACGAGCTTGCGAGTGACGAAGCATCTGGAGGAGGTGGGGAGTAGCAACTGGCACCCCGCCGCCAGATCCTTCGGTCGCTGCGCTCCCTCCAGGATGGTCATGGTCATAAATCCATGCTGGAGGAACGAGTTTGCGCGTGACGAAGCATCCGGTGGGGCGGTGGGCGATTGCTCCCCACCGCCAGATCCTTCGGTCGCTGCGCTCCCTCCAGGATGGACTTGTGCGGGGACGGCTTCACCATCCAAAGATTTCACCATCATGTAAAGACCGAACATCGGTTACAGTAACGAGGCGTTGGATATACAAACATCAGCGCGCAGGCTTTAACGGCATCTTTGTGCGACAAACTGCCGATCATGGTGTAGGACAGATTGAAACGCGTATCGGGCATGACGCATTCATTAAAGCATACCATCGTGGGAGGCGGGTGCTACTTCACGGCATGGTAGACGGCTTGAGCTGTGCTACCTGCCGCCATTCCAGTATCTCTTGTGATAAAATCTGTAAATAGAATACTACTTGGAGGTTATCACCTATGCCGTCACTTGATATCGTCAGCACTGTGGATATGCAGATGCTGGACAATGCTATAAACAACGTGAAGCGCGAAGTTGTTACGCGCTATGATTTTCGCAATGTCAAAACGGAGATTACCCTTGATCGCAGGGAAAAATTGATTCACGTTGCCACCGGCGATGAGATGAAAATGAAAGCTGTCCTGGAAATTCTTATCGGCCAGTGTACCCGCCTTAAAATCGACCCCAAGATATTTGACCCGCAAAAGATAGAGGCGGCTACGCAAAACACTGTACGCCGTGACGTAAAAGTCAAAGAGGGTATTTCACGCGAAACAGCACAGAAGATGGTAAAGTTCATCAAAGCCTCAGGGCTTAAGGTGCAACCCGCCATTCAGGACGACCAACTTCGTGTTACTGGCAAGCAAATAGATGACCTGCAAACTATGATGCAGCAGCTGCGCGAACAGGAATGGGATGTACCTCTGCAGTTTGTAAACATGAAACGGTAGCAGTGCGTGTGATTTCATGCTGAAACCCAAAACGCAAAAAGCTAAAGATACGGAACTCGCGGCGCATTTTACCGAGTGGTATTGCGCGACTCATCATGCGGATTGCGCGCGGGATGTTCTGCTATCGTCAGGAGCGGAAGCTGGCATTTATGGCAAACACGTGCCGTTGCTGTGCTGTAATTGTGCGGAATATGTACGATACGTCGAGAGCCGGACGGAGAAATGCCAGCAAGAGCCGAAGCCGTTTTGCACCGTTTGCGAAATCAAATGTTACAAACCAGATATGGCGGAATATGCAAGAAATGTTATGCGTTACTCCGGGCCACGATCAATCTTTTCGCGTTATTGGTGGCGCGCTATTCAACACGTTGTCAGGAGCAGGCGCTTTCGTAAAAGCCAGCCGGGTACTGGTTAATCCACCAGCTGGATTATGAGTCAATATTTACTATTTGCCGTCCATAGGCAGCATTGGTTGCGTCACAGTCGTTTTCATAAGTTCAGTAGCTAACAGGCCACCGCCCCTCAAGGGCTGCTTCAATATGCTGGAATACAATCCCCATAAGTCCAATATGTACTGTACTTATACATGTACTTGACGCATACAATATGTCGTAATATGCTTTACTGAGCGCTAACATGCGCCATCAGGTTTTTACAGAAAATCAAAAAACAGGCCGCAATATTCCCGCAGAAATCCGACAGTCTTTGTCGGCCTATCCTTCTCCCATCTCCGCCAGCAATTCCGCCTCCAGTTTTACAAACTCTGAGTCAGCAACCATGGCGCGACGGCGCGGGCGCGGCAGTGTGACCGGTATTTCACCTTTTACCCTGCCGGGGCGCGCACTCATCACCAGCACCCGGTCTGACAGGTAAACCGCCTCCTCGACGTCGTGGGTGATAAACAGAATGGTACGGCGGTGTTCGCTCCACACCCTCAAAAGCCAGTCCTGCAAGTTGCGGCGCGTGATGGCGTCCAGCGCCCCGAACGGCTCGTCCAGCAGCAGCGTCTGCCGTCCAGTGAGCCAGGTTCTCAGCAGCGCCGCCCGCTGGCGCATACCGCCGGAAAGGGCTTCCGGGTACTCTTTCTCGAACCCGTCCAGCCCGAACACCACCAGCATCCCGCGAGCACGTTCTCTGGCTTCCGCCTTGGACACTCCCTGTATCTCCAACGACAGAACGGCGTTATCCAGCACGCTGCGCCACGGGAACAGCAGGTCGCGCTGCGGCATGTAGCCGAGGGCGCCGGCGCGGCGCGGCAGCGCCTGCCCGTCAATCAGGATTTCGCCCAAGTCAGGCTCGACCAGTCCGGCACACATGTTCAAAAGTGTGCTCTTGCCAGAGCCGGACGGCCCGATGACGGTGACGAACTCGTCCGGCATTACACCGAAAGAAACGTCCTCCAGCGCCGTTATACTGCCTGACGAGCCGGCAAAGGACTTGCCGACCGCGCGCAGTTCTATACGTGGAATGTTCATCATTTCCTCAGGGCAGGAATGCGTTGGTGAAGGCTTTATCTGCTGCGATTGCGGATGGAATGATGTCGTTTCCGGCCATCCAGTCGATATAATCCTGCCATACCTCCGGTTTTTGTTCCCCCCAGCGTGGTGCGCCGGCGATGTAGTACGGGGCAAGCCATGCGAGGCTGGCGCGCACCGTGGCGGCATCCAGTTCCGGCGCTGCGTTTAGCAGGATGGCGGCCGCCTGCTCCGGATTGGCGGCGGCATATTCATATCCTTGCGACAGCGCCGTAAGGAAAGCGCGCACGACCTCCGGTTTGGCCGCGATGGTCGCCTCGGAAGCAATCACCACCGGCGTGTAATAATCGGAAATGACATCGGTATAGTCTTTCATCATGACGACATCGAGCGCGATGCCCGCCTGAACGGCCTGTATGCCCTGCCAGCCGTAAAAAATCCATGCCAGGTCGATTTGCCCCGCAGCCAGCATCGCCAGCGGGTCGTTAAAGCCGATGTTGACCACGTTAAGCTTGCCGTAATCCGCACCGGCGGCCTGCATCAAGGCGCGCAGTGTCGGCTCTTCAAAAGGCGAACTGAAGGCACCGTAGCGAAGTCCTTCAAAATCAGCAGGGTTTCTGACTCCCAGTGTCGCCGGTGACGCAAAGCCGGAGGTGTTGTGCTGCAAAACAGCGGCGATGGACACCAGCGACGCGCCGTCAGCCCGTGCCATAGTCACCTGCTCCTGAAAGCTGATGCCGAAGTCCGCCGCCCCACCAGCCACCGCCGCCTCGGGATAGACCTCGCCCGGCTGGATGATTTTTACCTCAAGTCCGGCGTCTCTGAAATAACCGTTGGCCTGCGCCGCGAAGATGCCGGCGTGGTTTGTGTTGGGCACCCAGTCCAGCATCAACGTGACTTTGGTCAACCCGGTTTTCGCGCCTCCACACGACGAGGCCAGCATGGCCGCAAGCACGACGATTGCCAGTATACATTTACGCATATTAAATACTCCTCCAAGCACGAATCCCTAAGTTCTAAATAAGCACCAATTCAGTAAATCCCCTGTCCATGCCACTGCTGCCGCCGGCGCGAGTGATACCACGGAAGGACGATGCGCTCCAGTCCGGTCGCCAGCAGAAACAGCGCCACGCTCAGGAGCGAGGTTATGAACATGGCGGCGAACACCTGGTCAGTGGCCAATGCGTTTTTGGAGCGCAGCATGTACAGCCCCAGCCCAGGCGAGCCACCCACCCACTCGCCGATGGTGGCAGCCACCACGCTGTAAGTCACCGCCATCCTTAGTCCGGAAAAAAACGCCGGCAATGCCGAAGGCACGCGCACCATGCGCCAGATTTGCCGACGCGTGGCGCCCATGGCCTGCAACAGTGCCATGCGCTCGGGGTCGGCTGAGGTGAGTCCGGAGACCAGGCTCACCGCCAGCGGGAAGAAGCAGAACAACACCACAATAAGCACAATCGGCGTAAGCCCGAAACCGAACCAGATGACCAGTATCGGCGCTACCGCCAATATCTGAATCGTCTGCGAAACCACCAGCAATGGATACAGCGCGCGGCGCGCCGGAGGCCACAGGTCAATGAGCGCAGCGGTCATGATGCCGGCGACTATCGCCAGTGACAACCCCAGCGCCGTGGCCAGCAGGGTGTGCCCGATGGCGCCCGCCAGCTGACCGCGTGTTTCCCAGCCGGCGCGCAACACATCCATGGGCGCTGGCAGGATAAACTTTTGCAGTCCACCGAAATGCACCGTGAGTTGCCAGCCGGTGACCAGTATCAGCAGCAGGGCAAGCGGCGAAAGGATATTGCGGAGCCGATTCACGGATGCCCCCTGCGGTGCTTTGCAGTTTTGCCTTCAATGGTGGTGCCGGCAGCATCCTGCGCAATCTTGATGATGCTGACAACCCGTTCTGCCCCAGCTTCAAAGCAGGCTCGGTGAGCGGCCTCTGCGATTTCCAGCAATTGGCCGAGGTCGACGCCTTCGAGGGTGGTTTCCAGCGGCCCCACCTCGTATTTGACGCCGCTTTGCCGGATAACTTCGAGGGCCTTGTCCACAATCGGCAGAGGGTCGGCGGCCAGTGGCAGCACCTGCACTGAAACGTTCAATGGAATGTCTTTCGCGGGGTCATCCTGCGGCATATGCACCGCCAGCAGCAGCCCGGTAGAAAACTCCACCCGCGCTGTTTCCCCCGTGAAGACGTTGCTGAGTCCCCGTCCGCTCTCGAAACAGAGTGTTTCACTGCGCAACGGGTACTTCAGTCCGGTGGTGACAATCCCGGCAACGTCCCCCGCAAACGGGATGAGCGACAACGTATCTCCAATTCGGCCATGTATGTCTTCCGTCGGGGGGTGGATTACCCAGGCCGTCTGCGCGCCGTGCCACAGCTCAATACGACTCGCCGTTCCGTATTTGCCAGCCAGCAGACGTAGATTTGCAACGGTGCTGTCCAGTCTGCCGCCGGCGGCTCCGACAATTACGATGGTTTCTGCGCCCCTGCCGGCGGCGTAATCCAGCGCCAGTTCCAGGTCGGTTTCGTTTTTTTCCGCAGGATGCGTCACGAACTCTGCGCCTGTGAAATCCAGTCGCGCCTGTCTCGTCATTGAGTCCATGTCGCCGACGACAGCGTTCACCGATATGCCCAGTGCGCGGGCTTTAAGCGCCCCACCATCGGCACCCACCACCAGCTCAAAATTGCCGGCGGCAATGCGCCGTTTCAGGATTTCCGGCTGGAACAGTTCTCCATTTGCTACAATCAAGGCTTTCATTTTTCACTCCAACAAAAAAGCCACCCGGTGAAGGGTGGCTCTAAAAGCTGGCAGCGCCCAATCCCTCCGCCGGCATTATCCGGTTCAGGTTATGCGGGTCGGTGCAGGTGGCGCGACGGCCATTGGCACCCTCTCAGCCCGGCTTCCTCCGAGCCCCCCGTAACGTCTCTGGTTGTTAAAGGTCACACAAAGACTAACACAAACGTGGTAAATTTTCCACCAGAGCTTGGACTCGCCGTTTTAGACGTATCTGCCGATGATGGGCGCCAGCTCTGCGCGGCGCGCGGCGGGAATGATTCCGGGATCAGTGATGATGGCAGTTCGCAGCGCGTCTGCACAGACGCATTTACGCTCCCCGTCAAACCTGCCCACGGTCAATTTGATAATGCGTTTGGCAAGATCGATATTGCCACGCATAACGGCAAGAATCATGTCCACCGAGACGGCCTCTATGGTTTCGTGCCAGGCATCGTAATCGGTGACGCAGGCGATTACGGCGTAGCAGATTTCGGCTTCGCGGGCGAGTTTGGCTTCCGGCAGGGCGGTCATGCCGATAACATCGGCGCCCCAGGAGCGATGTAGGTGCGACTCGGCGCGTGTGGAAAAGGCCGGGCCTTCCATCACCACGTATGTGCCTTTCGGATGCACCTGCGCGCCGGCTTCCTGTGCCGCCGTATAAAGGAGTCCGACAAGGTCCGGGCAGACCGGGTCGGCGAACTGGATGTGGGCAGCGACGCCGTCGCCAAAGAATGTATTTACCCGCTGAGTGGTTTTGTCGATAAACTGGTCGGGAATCAAAAGATGGCCGGGGGCAATTTCTTCTTTGAAAGAGCCGACAGAGTTTATCGCTATGATGTGTTCAACCCCCATCATCTTCAGGGCGCAGATGTTGGCGCGGAACGGGATTTCGCCGGGCGGGATGCGATGCCCGCGCCCGTGCCGCGGCAGAAAAGCCACGCGTACTCCGTCCAGTGTTCCAATGACGATGACATCCGAGGGTTTCCCGAACGGTGTGTCTGGGTTTACCTCATGAATATTGGTCAGCCCATTGATTTCGTACAGCCCACTGCCGCCGATGACGGCGATTTTAGCCTGTGGATTCCGCAATGGTATCTCCTTTGTCTTCATTATCATCTAATTCCGACTGAAGCACGATGACCGGATCGTCGACTGCTAGCTGCTGCTTGCGCAGTTCATCGATTTTTATCAGCACCCGCTCCAGTTGATTTGTTCTGGTTGTGGATAAAGTGTCAAATTCATCCGAACTTTCCTTGATTTTCTTCCCCATCCGGTCCATGCTGGTTTTGAAGTTTTGCCATTGTTTGCCGAAGTCTCCGAGCAACTGACTTATCCGTGAGGTGGTTTGACCCAAATTGAAATTCTCTATGGCCTGCCTTATTACAGCCAGAATCGCATACAGCGTAAGGGGCGAACAGATAACGATTTTACTCTTTAAAGCATCGTCTATTATCGCATGGTCGTTTTCGTTAATGAAGCTGTAGACCTGTTCGTTTGGTACGAATACCAGGACGTAGTCCAAGGTTTTTTCCTGCGGGTTGATGTAATCTCTGGTGGTTACCTCTTTTAGTCTCTGTCTCACGTCTTTAAGAAATTGCCGTTTGTGCTGTTCTCTGGCGGCTTCGTTTTCCTCGGTTACGAAATGGGCATAGTTGTCAAAAGGAAACTTGACGTCCATATTCAATTTCATGCCCTGCGGTAGCAGAAAGGTGTAGTCCGGCCTGGACGCAACAACTTCCTGGGTTTGCTGTTTCAGATAGTTGATGCCATCGACAAACCCCGCGAGCCGCAACACGTCTTCAGCCATGCGCTCGCCCCACTGTCCACGGGACTTGGTGTTGGACAGGATGCTGTGCAATCTGCCGGTGGTTTCCCGAAGACTGTTGGTCTGCTCCTCGGTGGATTTTAACTTTGCGTTGAGTTCCCCGAACGACCTTTCCCTTTTTCCGTCAAAGTCTGAGATGGACTTTTCGACTTTCTGGATATTTTCCCGAATCGCCTTCAGTGTCTGGTCTATCAATTCTTTCTTGCCGTCCAGTTCCTTCACGCCGGCCTGCTGCTGTCCGGAGAGCTTTTCATTGGCAAGTATGAGAAAGGCTTCGGAGTTTTTATTGAGGGCATCCTGCGATAAAGCGGAGAAGGAATTTTTTATATCATCCCTGCTGGCGCGCGCGATGAGCAGAACGAACACTCCCCCGACAATCATTCCGGCAATCAGCCCGATCACACCGCCTATCAAATATTCCATACTGCTCCCTCCGTGCCTGTCCCGACTAAGAGGTTTTTATCCCCTGTTCAGTGATGATGGCCGTGATATATTTTGCCGGCGTGATGTCGAACGCGGGATTCATCGCTTCAACCCCATCCACCGCCACCCGCGCCTCCCCAATACACGTCACTTCGTCCAAAGAGCGTTCTTCTATCACGATTTCATTTCCGGTGGCGATTGAGTCGTCGATGGTCGAAACCGGCGCGGCGACATAAAACGGAAGGCCGCTTTCTTGCGCCAGCACGGACAATGTATAGGTGCCAATCTTGTTGGCAGTGTCCCCGTTGGCAGCGATGCGGTCGGCACCCACGATTACGGCGCTTATCAGGCCTTTACTCATAACATAACCCGCCATCGAATCCGTAATCAGTTTGAAGGGAATCCCCGCTTGCTTGAGTTCCCACGCAGTGAGGCGCGCTCCCTGAAAGAGCGGGCGCGTCTCGGTAGCAATGACGCCCTTCACTTTGCCCTGTTCGTAGGCGCGGATGATCACGCCCAGCGCCGTACCGCCGCCGGCGGTGGCCAGCGGGCCGGTGTTGCAGTGAGTCAGAATAGTGGAATCCGGCTTAATCAGGCTGGCTCCTATGTCGGCCAATCTGTAGTCGGCGGCCTTTTGCTCTTCATGGATAGCGATGGCTTCATCGACAAGCGACCGGGCAGCGACCGCCATATTGTCGGCGCGCTCCGCGACTGCCTGCATACGTTCCAATGCCGCGAAGAGATTGCGAGCGGTAGGCCTGGTGCCAGCCAGTGTTTTTGAAATATCGGCCATTTCTCTTTTGAAATCGGCGATGCTGCCTGCGCGACTGGCAACAGCGCCGAGAGCCATGCCATAAGCCGCCGCCACCCCAATGGCCGGGGCGCCGCGCACCCGCATATCACGAATGGCGCCGGCGACATCGCGGTAGCCGGCAAGCTCCAACCAGACTTCCCTGTGCGGTAGCTGCGTCTGATCCAGCATACGCAGTTTAGTGTTATGCCAGACAAGGGGCTGCATCAATTCCGACATGGCTTACTGAATTCCTTTTTACTTGATGTAAGCATCATCTGCGCGTGGTGCGAGCAAAGAAAAAGATACCCAGCAGATTGGCGCCTACCGCCCACGCCGCCAGGAAAAGCACGTCTCCCCACACTGCTGCCAGTCCGGCACCGCTGACTATCATTTCCCGCACGGCGTCGACGGCATGGGAATAGGGGAAAATATCGGCGATGGCGCGTATGAAGGCGGACATGGATTCGGTCTGGAACCACAATCCAGACAGAGCGGCCAGCGGCATGGTGAACAGCCATGTGAGCGGCTCAGACTGGTTAGTGCTTCTGGCAATCGAACCGACAATCATGCCGATGCCAATGCCGACCAGTGCGGTAAGCAGGAATATCAGGAACGCCGGAACGAGGTGGCCAGTGATGTCAACGCCGTACAGCCACGCGACCAGCATGAAGAAGATTATCTGCACTACGGCTACCAGCGCCATGCACAGGGCGTAGCCCAAAATAAATTCCCCTGGGCGGACTGGGGTGGTCAGCAATCGTGACAGATAGCCCTGCTCGCGGTCGCGCACCAATGTGCGCGACGATGTGGGTATCATTATCAGCATGCCGAAGATGATGATGCCTGGTACTATAAATTCAAGCTCTTCGGCGTCGGAAAAGACGGCGCCGAAAATGACCATGAACAGTAGAGGAAAAGCCAGCAGAAAGCCGAGCGCAGGGATATCGCGGCAGAGTTCCTTTAAATTGCGTGTTAACAGCTTCCAGATTTTCATTCGCGCAGCTCCTTGCCGGTGGTGCGGATGAAGACGTCTTCCAGCGTGGGTTCCCTGAAGTAAACCGCGCGAGGGCTGACGCCGTAGGTTTGCAGTTGTGATACCAGGATATTGAAATCAAGATCTTTGTCGGTGATGAGTATGGTGCCTCCTTCGATTTTGACGTCCTGGTAGTGGTCCTGAAGGTGTAGAATGGCGTTCTGGGTGATATTCCAGCCCTTGACCACGATGGTGCGCACATCCAGACCGGATGTCTTGAGTTCCGCGGGCGTGCCCAAGGCAACGATTTTGCCTGAGTCGATAATGCCAATACGGTCGGCAAGAGAATCGGCCTCTTCCATATAGTGGGTGGTGAGCAGAATGGTTTTCTCGCCTTTCAGCCGTCCGATGTATTCCCAGATATTGCGGCGCGACTGCGGATCCAAACCGAGCGTAGGCTCGTCCAGCACCACCACCTGCGGGTCATGTATCAGCGCCATGGCAATCGAAAGACGGCGCTTCATACCGCCGGAGAACTTGCGCACCTGATCCTTAGCGCGGCTTTCCAGCCCGATGGTTTCCAGCATCAGCTTTGACCACTTTTTCGCCTTGTTTGAGGACAGTCCGTGCATAGCGGCGACAAGCTCCAGGTTTTCCAGAGGGTTCAGACGCGGCGAGAGCGTAGTTTCCTGCGGGACGACCCCAATCAGCTTTTTCACCTCGTAAGGCGCAATGGTTATATCGTGCCCCATTACGAAAGCGCTGCCTCCCGAAGGTTTCATGAGACAGCATATCATGCTGAGAGCGGTGGTCTTGCCGGCACCGTTGGGTCCGAGCAGGGCGAACAGCTCCCCCTGCCTGACGTCGAGGTTGAGGTTGTCAACGGCAACCAATCCGCCGAATATCTTGTTGAGATTTAAAGTCTGGATGGCAAACGAAAGGTCGGGCCGCCGCAACTCTTCGAAGCTTGATTTCTGTGCCATATAGGGCATGCCCACCTCCGTACCGGTGATTCCAGCAGATTATAACACATGGAGAGTGTAAATTGAGTATGTGCAACTGTTCAGTTGATTGGTGACGCTTGGCCAGCTAGGAATTATGAGTAGTGTCATTATAGTCTGCCGAAGCGGAGACCGGAATGATAGGGGTGAGGTGGAAAAGGCAACCAATAGCTGATGGTTGCCCGCCGACCGCTCCCAGCTCAAAACCAGCCTGTAAGATTTTTCCTACAAAAAATTCAGCCAAAAACCGACATACAAATTATTTTCAAAATGCTACTATACTGCCCCCGGCAGCCAGCCGACATCCACAGGTTTCATGAAGTCATGCCGTGATATGGGAATAGACCAGGCCTTCACCAGTTACAACAATCCCAAGGGAAACGCTGATACCGAGAGGTTATTCAGAACCATGAAAGAGGAGTTGTTATGGCTCAGGGAATGGTTTAACCCTTTTGACCTGATGGATGCCGTTGGTCATTGGATAGAGCATTACAATCAGAATTACTTGCATTCTGCACTGGGCTACAAATCACCGAATAAATTTGAGAAGGAGTTTCTAACAAGCCGTTCTACTCCCTTAAAAACCCCTGTATAAGTTCAAACAGATATTGGACTCATACATGGGCTTGACAACATAGTCTTTTTATGCTACGTTGTCGGCAAATCCTGTGTTAGGAGTACAAAATGAACCCCGGGACTTTCAAAATAAAGGGGGTCGCTAACCGCTGGAATTATCTGCGTTAACGCATGAAATTCGGCGGTTTTTTGTTTTCCTGAAAGCGCTGGTATACGATGTCGGTCTCCGAAAATTATTTTTGGAGAGTAGCAATGGTAAAGAAATTTAGGGTTGCTTCATTGTTAAGAATCGGTGCTGTAATGTGCTTAGCTGCGTCTATGTTGCTTAGTAGTATACCGATTGTTGCTCAAACAGACTCCTATAAATATGTTCCGGCTCCGCAAGACACTGCAGAGTTTGTTTCAAAGGATATGAATACCGGAGTTGTTTCATATTTTGACCTGTATGTTAACAATGCAAAAGTATCTTTAGCAGATGACGCGCCTAATAGAACAGCTAAAGCAACATCGCAATCTCTAGCCCCGTTTGTCCCCGAAGATGCCTTCGGAAGTGATACCGCGCAAAACAATGAAAGGAGGGGAGAACTCGACACATAATCTTAAGAGTAACCGCTACCCACCACACAATCTTTGAAAGGAGGCAAGAATTATTCATGCCACAGGAAATCAAGAAAAACGGCATGTCCCGAAGAGAATTTCTTAAGGACGCCGGGCTGGTAGTCGGTGGCGCCACCATCGGTTCGATGACATTCCTGTCATCATGCGGAGGCAAGACCACAACTGTAACCACCACCGTTACCGGCGGTGCCACCAGATATATCGATCCCATTGACGGCAGCGAGTGGCCTTCACTGGAAGCACTGCAGGCACACTTCAATGCCACCTGGCCCAACGCGGCATTATCAGGCAACCTAGTCGTTCTAAGTGTAAACGGCCGCGACTACGGCGTGTATGTCAATCCTAGCTGGCCGCTGGCTTATGTCCTGCGCGAGAAGATGGGCTTCTTCGGCGTAAAAACCGGCTGCGACATGGGGCAGTGCGGCACCTGCACCATTCTGGTGGACGACGTACCCATGTTCTCCTGCCTGATGCTGGCCATTGATGCAGGCGGAAAAAAGATAACCACCGTCGAGGGGCTATCAGACGGCATCCGTCTGTCACCGTTGCAGCAAAAATTCGTTGATAACGACGCCTTCCAGTGCGGCTACTGCACACCTGGCTACTTGATGGCCTGCACCGCGCTGCTGGCTTCCAATCCCAGACCATCCGCAGATGACGTGCGCGAAGCTATCGCCGGCCACATATGCATGTGCGCCAACGCAATACGCGTGGTCAACACCGTAACAGGAGGTGTTTAAAATGGCTCTTCCTAACCTGAATGTAATGGGCAAAGCAGCCAATATCGACAAACTTGGAGTTCGCATCGTTACCGGCAGACTGGACTTCGGCAGCGACCGCCTGTGCGGGCAGAAGTATTTTGGCGTCATGAGAGGCGCAACCATCGGCCACGGCACCGTAACCGCCGTTGACGCCACCAAAGCGCTGGAAGTAGCGGGCGCCAAGGCAGTGATTACCGCCGACGACGTACCAACATGGAACAAAAACATCCTTTACTACGGACAGCCGGTCTTCGGCGTAGTTGCTGAGGACCTGTATACCGCCCATCGCGCCGCCAGTCTGGTCAACGTGACTTACGCTGTGGAACCGGGCGTTTACGACCCTGAAGCCGCCATGCAGCCAAACGCCGTCCTCAGCGGAAGGTTCAGCCCAACCTCTAACCTCGACCCCACCCCGCCGCAATCTTTCACCCGCGGCAACATTGAAGCCGGATTCGCTGAAGCCGAGATTACGTTTGACACCACCTCGCACTGGACCAACACCCATAACCACAACGCCCTCGAGCCACGTCAGGCGGTAGCGTGGTGGAACAACGATGAGGTATACGTCTGGGCCGGCTCGCAGAATCCTTTCGGTTTCAAAAACACCCTGCGCACCGCGCTAGCCATGCCAGCCAACAAGGTGCATTTCTACTCCCACGGTTGCGGTGGTGGCCTCGGCGACCGCCTGCAAGCTCCCGAAATCGTACCGGCGGCCTGTATGTCCAGAAAAGTAGGAGGACATCCAGTCAACCTGATTTTCACCCGCAAGGAACAGACCCAGATGTCGCTGCGCCAGGCCAACGCCAAGGGCAGCATCAAATGGGGCACCAAGAAGGACGGCACCATCGTAGCCGCCAGCGGCACCTGGAACTGCTGCGGCTCCAACGCGGGCGGCCTGTGGGTTGACCTCAACTATACCTACAAAATTCCCAATATAAGTTGGACCGGCCAGCGAGTCGGGATTAACGCCCCCGACCGCGGCGCATGGCGCTGCGTACAGGACCCGCCCGGCGTTCTAATCTACAATTCCGCGATGGACAAACTGGCGGCGCACCTCGACATGAATCCGTGGGAGCTGCGCATGAAGAACATTCGTCCGTTCGAATCCCCGTCCCTGGATAACGGCCGTGTATGGTCAGCCGACGGAGCCATCGCCTGTATGGAAAAGTGTTACACAGAGAGCGGTTTCGCCTCCAAATGGCACAAGCCAGGGCAGGGACCAACACGCGCCGACGGACGGCTGCATGGTATCGCCGTGATTGGCAACCTGGACAGCCACGCCAGCGGCAACGGCGTCAACCGCGGCGCCATCGTTACCATGACCAACGACGGCACCGCTCTCATCAACATGGGCGGCGGCCGCTCCTCCCAGAACCCCACCACCATGTCGCACTTCACCGCTGAGGCGCTCGGCATGAAGTACGCAGACGTAAATGTCGGCGAATGGGGTAATACCGATGTGTCACTGGACGCCGGCTCGCAAGGCGGTTCCGGATTCACCGGCGGTGCAGGTGCAGCTACAGTTGCTGCGGCGCTCGACCTGCGCAACAAACTGTGGAAACGCGCCGCCACACTGGCACCTCTCAATGCCACCAACGCCACCGGCGTTACCAAGGCCACCGCCTCCTCTACCGTTGCCAACGGCACGGTAGCCTCAGTCACCATCACCAACCAGGGTGCCGGATACAACAGCTCGCAGGCTACAGTCGGCGGCGTCGGCGTGTGGGGTGCAGGAGCGCCCTATGTATGGTTCACCGGCGGCGGCGGCGCGCATGCTGAGGCCGTAGCCAACGTTCTGGACGGCAAGGTAGTTTCCATCACTATCACCAACGGCGGCGTTGGTTACACCAGCGCTCCGACGGTAAACATCTCAGGCTTTACCGCCTCCGACCTGACGGCCAGAGACAGCACGGTGTCGCTTATCTCCAATTCCAGCCAGAGCATCACCTACGCCCAGATCATGAATGGCGCCCAGCCGATGTCCGGAACCGGCAACGGATGGACATGGGCTATCCGCAACCGCCCCGTCGGCACAGCCAAAATCGGCGATGCTTGCAATGTCAACGGCGCCAGTGCATCCGCCGCCGAGGTGTTGGTGGATACGGAAACCGGCGAAGTCGAAATAATTGGTCACTGGAATGCGGTCGAGACCGGACGCACGGTTTACAAGAACGGCTGCTATAACCAGATCGCCGGCGGCTCCGAGTTGCAGGTCAATCAGGCGCTGTACTTCGGGGACGTCTACGACCCAAGTACCGGCGCCATGATCGGCAGCCAGTATACCGAATCCCAGATGGTAACCCCCAAAGACTTCAAACCTGCGAACTTCCACATCTACGAAGTGGAGCTGGAAGACGCGGCGACTCCGTTCGGCGCCCGTGGTATCGCCGAGCCTGCCGTAAATAACTACGGCGTTATTGTCTGCGCAATCTACAATGCCACCGGCAAATGGGTCGACATGGAGCACGGCGCCTGCAACCCCGATAGAGTGCTCAAAGCGCTGGGCAAGGCATAAGGAGGAGAGTGTAAAATGTTTGACTTCACCTATAAAAACGTTGCCACTATCGCCGATGCCGCCAACCTGATGGCCGACGGCAAAGCCCAGGTTATCGCCGGCAATACCGACCTCTTCACCTACATGAAGGGCATGATCTCGTCCAATTCGCCCACGACTCTGATTAACATCAACCACGTAACGCCTTCTCTTAACTACATCAGGACAGAGGGCGGAGCGCTTAAGATCGGCGCCCTGACCACCCTCACCACCATCGCCAACTCGTCCACCGTCAAAAACGGCTGGGCAGTGCTGGCCGAGGCGGCGCTGGCCGTAGGCTCCCCCGAACTGCGCAACATGGGCACCATCGGCGGCAACATCTGCCAGAGGCCCCGCTGTATCTACTACCGCAGCGAATTCAACGACTTCCCATGCCTGCGCAAGGTTTTTTCGGGCGGAACATGCTACGCGCTACTCGGCATCAACCGCTACCACTCCATCTTCGGCCAAATAGGAGCGTGCTTCGCTGTCTGCCCATCGGATATCGCCCCCGCTCTGGTAGCGCTGGATGCCACCATCGTCACCAACAAAAGGTCTTGGACGGCCGCTGCTTTCTTTGTACCGCCCATCTCCGCCACCAATGCGCGCCGTGAACAGATCAACGCCCTCGATGCCGATGAAATCGTCACCGAAATCTCGATTCCGGCACTGCCTTCAGGCACTAGGAGCACCTATCTCAAGTTCGCCTTCCGCAAGGCCATCGACTTCCCGTTGGTAAGCGCGGCTGTCGTC
>WREQ01000015.1 GCA_009779255.1 Dehalococcoidia bacterium | reverse complement strand
TGTAATTGACGATGCTAATAAGACAGTTATGTTTTGGTGTGATGGCAATCCCAATTTGAGTTGGAAACAAGGAACGATTATTATGCAATACACTGAAACTGAATCGGGCAATTATCTGGAGATCAGACCGCTGTCGGATTAAATTTTCAATGGTGCCTTGTGTTATGTACGCGGGCATATCGTTTGAAGCTATCCTTCACTCTTCCTGTCACCACGTTCCTGAATTCAAAACTCACAATTTGAAACACGGCTGTATAAATTCAAACATATATTGGACTTATACAGGGATTTGACATATGGTGTTACAGCATTGTATCCTTCCCTTGAAAATGACACCATCAAAAGGCTGTTAGTAAGAGTAGTAACCCCGTAGTTCTGATGGTGTAACTGTAATTCGATCTGACCATAAAATAAGACTGCCGTTGAAAGTCTTATTTTATGGTCACCACCGTTAAAATTGGAGGTGCCAAATCAAATGAAAATGCGCAAGTATTGGATGTGCCTGATTATCCCAGTCGTCATTCTGTATGTCTTTGCCATAAGTGCCTTTATCAAGGTGCCTCAAAGCGCCGGTGTATACTCCAATGAATTCCCCCTGGCTATTGACTTGGATAGAACAGTCTTTTTCCGTGGTGAGAAGATAGTTTTCAACGCAACAATAACCAACAACTGTGGGAAGGAAGTCAAGGTTGCGACAGGCGGACTTAGGCTTGGTCCGAGAGTAACCTTTCTTTTATATCCGTTTCACTTAATTAGTCAACGCGTTGAATTTTCGGCATTGCACCAAACGATTCTTAGCCCCGGCGAAACCATCACAAGCACCCATGAGTTCTGGGCGATAATACCAGGGGTATATGTATTAGATGTATCCTATAACATGGGTGTGTATGATGATATTGTACGTGACACTCACGTCAATTTCGGTGGGCAATTAGACCCCATTACCATCGTTGTGGTATAGGTTATTCAGTCAAAGAACCTGTTCACCGAAAATACAGAGGGTTGAGCTTTTTGGGTTTTGCCTAGCATCTTCCTTTTGCCATTCAAAACTCACAATTTGGAATCTGTATAAGCTCAATACATGTTGGACTCGATCCATGCCTTGCTATCTTATTCTCCGGCTGTTACAATAGCGGCAATTCAAGGAGGGCGGAGTGGAAAGCATGTGGGCGCCGTGGCGCATTCGCTACATTGAGCAGGCTACTTCGGGAAGGAAGGAAGAAGGCTGCATCCTGTGCGACCATCCAGCGGCGCAGGATGATGTGGGGACGCTCCTCCTCTTTCGCGGCAGACTGAATTACGTCATGATGAACCGCTATCCCTACAACGCCGGACACCTGATGGTGGTGCCATACAGGCATCTCAACTCCCCTGAGTTGATGACTGCCGCCGGACGCAACGAACATTTCAAAATCGTGAGCGATAGCGTCGCCGCGTTAAAAAAGGTTTATCGTTGCGATGGTTTTAATATCGGAATGAATCTGGGGCGGGCGGCGGGCGCCGGCATTGACCAGCACATGCACACCCATATTGTGCCGCGCTGGAGCGGCGACACCAACTTTATGCCGGTGCTGGCGGATATTAAGGTCGTTAACGAGGCGCTTCAGGAAACTTATAAAACGCTAAAGCCGTATTTTGCACGCTTGTAGGAGTGAATTATGAATGGTACTATAAACATTTCCCAGCTGCTAATGCTCTTTATTCCGCTGGTGATACTCCAGATAGGCCTGATGATATGGGCGCTGGTGGACTGCGTCAAGCGTGAGTATGTCACTGGCGGCAACAAGGTTGTCTGGATACTGGTAATCATACTGTTGAATCTGATCGGTCCCATCCTGTATTTCATCTTGGGGCGGCAGGACAAACCGTCTGGTGATGCCTCCTGACCCCGGTAGCCGAGGACTTGAATTGCCAGCGATAAAGTGCGAAAACCTGACCAAGATTTACGGCTCCAGAGCGGCGCTCGACGGGCTGACACTGGAGGTGCCGGAGCGTAGCATTTTCGGTTTCCTTGGCCCTAACGGTGCCGGGAAAACCACCACTATCAGGCTGTTGATGGGCATGAGCCGCCCCAGCGCCGGACGGGCTTGGGTCGGTGGCAGGGAGGTGGTGCCGGATGCGCCGGACATGCGCCGCCGAACAGGCTATTTGCCGGACGTGCCTAACTTCTATAACTGGATGACCGCCGCCGAGTTTATGCAGTTCGTGGGTGAACTTCATCAAATGCCACCGGCGGAAAACCGTGTCCGCGCCGCGGAGCTGCTGGATCTGGTCGGTCTGTCCGGTGAGAAGAAGCGTATTGGCGGTTATTCACGCGGCATGAAGCAGCGGCTGGGTCTGGCGCAGGCGCTTCAGAACAAGCCGGATGTACTTTTTCTTGACGAGCCGTGTTCTGCACTCGATCCCATGGGGCGGCGCGACGTGCTGAATCTGATATTGCATCTCAGGCAGACCACTACTGTTTTTATGTCCACCCACATTCTTTCAGACGTGGAACGGGTGTGCGATTCGCTGGCCATTGTCGATAAGGGCAGGCTGCTGGCGACTTCCAGTGTGGAGGAGCTGCGCTCGCGCTACGTGCGTTCGGCCTTTGAAATAGAGCTTGACGCCGCACCGGATGCGCTGGCTGTCTCTTTGCAGGGGCAGCCGTGGGTCGTCACCGCCGAAAAAACAGAGTTCAGCAACCGTGTTTCCGGTCTGCGGGTGCTGGCGAGTGATGTGGATGAGGCGCAACGCAGTTTGCCGCGCCTTATCGCCGAAGCCGGGCTGGGGCTGGCACGGCTTGAACTGACCATGCCTTCGCTTGAGGATATTTTCGTGAAGCTGGTATCGGGGGAGAAGTCGCCGTGAACGGATTTGCGGTTTTTCTGCGCAAGGAGCTGCGCGAGCAGTTCAAGACCTCGCGGATTGTCATCGTCGCTGCGGTGTTCCTGTTTTTCGGCTTCTGCACGCCACTGCTTATCAAGTACATGCCAGAGATTCTGGAACTGGCCGGGCCCAGCGGTATGACTATCGAGATGCTGCCGCCTACCTCGGGGCAGGCGCTGGCGGAATATGCCGGAACCATGTCGCAGGTCGGCGTGCTGGTGGCGGTGTTGATGGCGATGGGGGCGGTGGCCAGGGAGGTCGAGAGCGGCACGGCGGTCTTGGTGTTGTCCAAGCCGGTGGGACGGCTGGCCTTCATTATAGCCAAGCTCACGGCGGGTAGTTTTAACTTCATGGTCGCCGTTGCGCTGGGAGGTCTGGCCTGCTTTGGATATACCTTTATCCTGTTTGGTGACGCGGCCGCTATGGGATTCCTGTGGCAGAATCTGCTGCTGTGGCTGTTTCTTGTGTTCTGTATGTCGGTGACGCTCTTCTTTTCCAGCCTGATGAAAAACTCGTTGGCGGCTGGAGGGCTTGCCGTGGGTGTGATTATCTTGCTTTCGGCTGTTTCCGTCCTGCCGTGGGTGGGGCGTGTCCTGCCAGGGACGTTGATAAGCTGGGGAAATCGTTTGGCGATGGGAATACCGGGGCAGTCGGAGTGGTGGGCGGTAACGGGGGCGCTGGGGCTGTCCGCGCTGTGCGTCTGGCTTACATGGGTCACGCTGCGCAGGAAAGAACTGTAGCAAGGTTCATGACATGAACTTCAATACAAAGAGCTTCGAACGCTGGAGATGGACAATCATTCTGGTGGCGTTTGCGGCTCTGCACGCGGTAATTTTTATCGGCATTTTTCCGGCGGGCGGCCCGGACATGGGGTTGTATTATGAATATGCCTCCAAGATTGGGCAAGGATTGCTGCCGTACCGTGATTTTGCGGTTGAATACCCGCCCGGGGCGTTCATCATTTTTTACATTCCCTATCTTGCTTCGCATGTAATGCCCCTGTTTTCCGCAAACTTTGACGGCTACAGCCAGGCTTTTTCGTGGCTGATGCTGGCTTTTAATATCGCCGGGTTGTACATGGTTTACGATATGGCGCGCCAGGCGAAGCTTTCGCCGTGGTCAGTGCTGATTGGTTATACGCTGGCGATAGCGGCCATCGGCAGTATCGCTGTGCAGCGTTTTGATTTGCCGCCGGCGATCATGATGCTGGCTGCTTTGTGGGCTTTCAGTCGGAGCCGCTACAAAATCGCTTGGGGGGTGTTGGTGGTAGGCGGCATGACCAAAATTTTCCCGCTGGCGCTGGCGCCGCTGTTTTTGCTGTATCAACTCTGGCGTGGGGACTTGCGAAAACTCCTCCCGTCGCTGGCGGTGTGCGCTGGCGCCGCTGTCGTAATCGCGGTGCCTTTCCTTATAGTTGATGCCGGCGGCTTTTTTGCCGCCTTCACCACGCAGGGAGGGCGAGATCTGCAGCTGGAAAGCCTGTATGCATCGCTGCTGCTGTTTGCTGATTCACTGGGCATTGGCAACGCCACTCCGTATCAGGGTCCCGTTTCGCTGGATGTAGCTTCGCCGCTGTCGGCTTCGCTGGCCAGAATGTCATTCGTGTTTATGGCGCTGGGCGCATTTTTGATGTATGGTCTGTATTTCCGCCACCTACGGAAGTCCGGCGTAAGAGATCTGCCGCGATACGGAATGCCGAATGACGATCTTACACAGATGATTAATTACTCTTTTGCGGTGGTGCTGGTGTTGATACTTACCAGTAAAGTCTTCTCCCCGCAGTTCATCCTCTGGCTCTATCCACTGTTCCCGCTGCTCAGCGGACGTTTCCGCGCCGCACTGTGGGGCATCTTCATTGTGGCCGCCTGTTTCACCCAGTATATCTACCCCGTGCGCTACTGGGATTTAGTGGACAAGCAAGTTGTTATGGTATGGGTGCTTTTACTGCGCAACGCATTGCTTGTGCTGATGGTGGTCCTGCTGGCAATGGAAAGGCCGGAGCCGGACGACCTTGCGCAGCTGTCGGCATCAACCGAAACCGCTGCCTGAGCGCACCGGTTTTTCTTTCCTGTTGGCACGCCGCGAAAAATATTTTTGCACGTGGCTGATTTATATTGATTTCGTGCGCAAAAATCCCTTGACATACACTTAATCAAATGCTATAAATGATTCGATGGGTTGGTCTTAATTCATGCAATATCTTTCATGAATTGAGAGCATGGAAATACCAAAGGAGAAACATAATAGATGAAACCCCGGACCACCTTGGCGCAGGGAGTCAAAGAAGCGCCACCCGGGACCGCCGCCGCCGTTCACGTGGACGATGACGACGAACCTCCCCTTGATACAATCGCCGCGCGGCGCCGGTTGCTTTGCGACGCGTCCGCCGCGCACTGGAAAGACTGGCGGTGGCAGTTCCGCAATCGCGTCACCACGGTTGAAACCCTGTCCGGGTACATCCGGCTCACTCCGCAGGAGCTGGTGCAGCTGCGCTTGGTGAGCCTCAAATATCCACTTGCCATTACCCCTTATTATCTGTCGCTGATGAATCCTTCAGATCTCGCCGACCCCATTCGTATGCAGGCGGTGCCCTCTGAGGCGGAGCTGCGTTATTCCTCCGCCTGCATGGATGACCCGCTGGCTGAAGAGGAACATTCGGTGGTACCAGGTCTGGTGCACCGCTACCCGGACCGCGTGCTGATGGTGCTGACTGACATTTGCCCGATGCTGTGCCGTCATTGCACCCGAAAGCGCGAATGGCGCCGCGGTGGCTGGGTGCGTACCCCCGCCGAGGTCGAGGCAATGTTAAGCTATATTCGCGTTCACAGCGAGGTGCGCGATGTTATCCTGTCTGGCGGCGACCCGCTGACGTTATCGACCAACAGGCTGGAGAAGGTGTTGGCGGCGGTGCGCGCCATCCCGCATGTGGAGATTATCCGCATCGGCACACGTGTGCCGGTAGTGCTACCGCAGCGTATCGATGAAGAACTGTGTAGCATGCTGTCCAAATACGGGCCGATCTGGCTGAACACGCATTTCAATCATCCCCGCGAGCTTACCGCCGATGCTGCCGCTGCCGTCGACAGTCTGATCAGAGCTGGCGTGCCGGTGAATAACCAGACCGTCCTGCTCAAAGGCATCAACGATTCAGTGGCGACGCAGATGGCGTTATGCAGGGGGTTGCTCAGGATCAAGGCGCGCCCTTATTACCTGTTCCAGTGCGACGATGTTACCGGTACCGAGCATTTCTGGACGCCAGTTGAGACGGGTGTTGAAATCATTCGCGGTATGCGCGGCTTCACTTCGGGACTGGCGATACCGACCTATGTAATCGACCTACCCAACGGCGGCGGCAAGATTACGGTGGGGCCGGATTACATCTTGGAGCGCACGCCGGAAAAACTGGTGGTGCGCAACTGCCATGGCAAAATCATTCATTGCCCAAATCCCGGCGGTACCCGCAGCTACAGCGAACTGGTGCGCGACGAAGCTGTTCCCGCCCGGTAAGAAACGCATGGACAAAGGATGAAAATAGGTCTCAGTTATGATGTAAAACAAACGGCTCCCCAAGCGGCAGGGCTGCCGGATGATGCCTTTGAAGAATACGATTCCGTTGAAACCATCGACGCATTGGCCGCCGCTATCGGTTCTCTGGGACACGAGGTTATCCGTCTGGGTGGCGGCGTCTCGTTTCTGCGGAATGTTTTAGCCTGTCGCCCTGATTTGGTGTTCAATATCGCCGAGGGACTGGGCAACTACCGTAGCCGTGAATCCCAAGTGCCCGCTGTGCTTGAGATGCTGGACATCCCATACTCAGGCTCCGATCCGCTGACGCTGGCGTTGTGTCTGGAAAAACCGCTTGCCAAGCAGCTGGTGGCCGCCGCGGGGGTGGCAGTGCCTCGTGGCATAGTAGTCGGCGATGTCGCCGAACTAGACTCGCCTGAATG
Organism: Dehalococcoidia bacterium; assembly: GCA_009779255.1. Classification (GTDB taxonomy): domain Bacteria; phylum Chloroflexota; class Dehalococcoidia; order Dehalococcoidales; family UBA1222; genus WREQ01. The sequence goes on along the minus strand of WREQ01000015.1, from coordinate 19,635 downwards.
GAAGGAATTTCCTTTTCCGGTTTTCGTCAAACCGGCGCATGAAGGCTCCAGCAAGGGCATCAGGAATGCCTCGCGCATTGATAATCCGCAGAGGCTGCGTGAACTGCTCTCCGCTCATCTGACGCTTTATCGCCAGCCGATGCTGGTGGAGGAATACATCGCCGGCGACGAGGTGACGGTTGGACTGATTGGCAATAATCCTCCCCGTATCACTGGCATCATGCGCGTGCTGCCGCAAAAGCCGGCGCAGGATTTTGTCTACTCGCTGGAGGTAAAGCGCAACTGGCGTGAAGAGGTGCGCTATGAGGTCCCTGCCAGACTGGGTGATTCAATCCTCCAGCGTATCGAAGCGGCCTGTTTGGCGGCCTGGAGCGTGCTGGGTATCCGTGATCTGGCGCGCATGGATTTCCGTGTCGCGTGCGACGGCACGCCATATTTTCTGGAAGTAAATCCCCTGCCGGGACTCAATCCACAGAGCGGCGATTATGTCATCATGGAGCAGGCCATTGGACATCCCTACGACAAACTGATTGCCGATATCTTAACCGCCGCCATAAGGAGGTGCGGACTTGAATCTTAAGGTAGCACTGGTCTACAACGATCCTATTCCTGATCGCTATACCGAGATGGGTGAGGGGGACGCCATTGCCGACGTGCTGGAGGAGGTAAAGGCGGTGGGAGACGCCTTGGTCGCGCTCGGCCATGAATTTGTCAAGGTGCCGTTGGTACCGCCAATAGAGAAAGCGCGTGAAGTGCTTTCCGCACTGGACTGCGACCTGTTCTTTAATCTATTCGAAGGTTTCGCCGGCCGCCCCGAAACAGAGGCCATGGTGGCAGCTGTCATGGCGACGCTGTGCAAGCCATTTACCGGCTCATCCGCTGCCACCATCGCGCTGGCGCTGGACAAGGCTCTCGCCAAGGAACTGTTCCTCGCTGCCGGTATTGACACTCCTCGCTTCCAGATCCTGACCCCCGAAACGGTGGCGCGCTTCGACCTTGCTTTTCCGGTTATCGTCAAGCCAGCCGCCGAGGATGCCTCTCACGGCGTGACGCCGGAAAGTGTAGTCGGCGACCACGGTGCGCTGGCGGCGCAGGTGGAGCGTATCAGCACCGGATACGGCGGGCGGGCGCTGGTGGAGGAGTATATCGACGGGCGCGAGTTTTCGGTAACCATTATCGGCCATCGCCGCCCCATTATCACCGCCATCTCCGAAATAGAGTTCAGCCTGCCGGAGGGGATGCCCAAAGTGCTCACTTTTGGCGCCAAGTGGAATGAGAACGACCTCTATTTCGACCATACCGCCCCGGTATGTCCGGCCAAAATCAGCGAGGAACTCGAAAGGCGTATTTCGCGTGTGGCGGTGGCAGCCTTCCTGTTGCTGGGGTGCCACGGCTATGCCCGTGCCGACGTAAGGATGGACGACCAGGGGCGCATCTGCCTGATAGAGGTAAATCCCAATCCGGATGTGGCGCCCACTGTCGTATGGGATGCGCGGCTGGCCTCCATCGGTCTTTCATATCCGCAATTTATAGAGCGCGTGATTAATCTGGCCTTTGATCGGGAGTAACATGGACTGCACGCTGCGTCCGATGCTTCCCGCCGACAAACGCGCTCTGATGGTGCTGCTGCGCCGCACGCCCGAATTTGACCCGGCGGAAATCCCGGTTGCGGAGGAACTGATAGACTGCTATCTTGAATCCCCCGGGCGTGATTACGATATTGCCGTCTGCGTTGCCGGCGACAGGCTGGCTGGCTACATCTGCTGGGGGCGGACACCGCTGACTTCTGGCACATGGGATGTCTACTGGATGGCGGTGACGCGCTCCCGGCGCCGCGCGGGCATTGGTTCTCGCCTGCTGGAATATGCTGAAGCAGAAATCCGACGAGCCAGCGGCAGGCTACTGTTAATCGAAACCTCAAGCAAGCCCGATTACCTCAACACACGCCGCTTTTATCGGCGCAAGGGCTATAAAAAAGTCTCCACCATCCGCGACTTCTATGCCCCAGGTGACCATCGGATTATATTTGAGAAGAGATTTTAGGGGACGAGAGCCAATTGGTTGCAGAACGCTAGCCATTCGCTTTAAGAAAGAGGTGGAGTGACGTGGTCCCAGAGCCCCCTGTGACTTTGAGTATAAAGTACCCCTGTCGGATGACAGCGCCGGTTATATCGATTACCACTGGAAATCAAACCCACGTCCCGCTACGGCGGGCGGACACCCCATTTATTCCCGTTGTCGCGGAAAGGGGTCTTGTCCCCCCTGCCTCCTTTTAATTTGTCATACCGTTTGCTCTATAATATCGTCAACATGGAGCGCGAACGTTTTGAAGAGCTGGTGATGGCCGCACTGGAAGGTCTGCCACCGCAGTTCGCCGAGCTTTTGCATAACGTGGATGTAGTGGTGGAGGACGCACCTACGCGGGCGCAGCGCGGGCGCAGCCGCCGCATGATACTTGGTCTGTACGAGGGCGTACCGCTTACGGTGCGCAGGGGTTACAACTTGGTGCCTCCGGATAAAATCACCATTTTTCAGCGTCCGCTGGAGGCCGTGTGCGCCAGCGAGGCGGAACTTAAGCGCGAGGTGCAGCAGACGGTGCTGCACGAGCTGGGTCATCACTTCGGGCTGGATGATGACACCCTTTCACGTATAGAAGCGGGGCATAGACGCCGCCGCAGGAGGGACTGACATGGGCATGGAACAGTACTATCGCAAGGTGCAGGAAAAGCTGATGGTGCAGCGCGATGTAATCAACTCGTTGCTCAAGGACCCGCGCATCATCGGCGACTACTACGAGGCTATTGTCAGAGACGCCGTGCGGGAGGCGGTTTCAGGTTCTTTCGCTGTGGGGCGTGGGGTGGTGCTGGATACCGACGGGCGCGCCAGCAGGGAATGTGACATTATCGTCTACAATGCCGTGGAGTACGGCCCGCTATTCAGTTCTGGCGATATTGCTGTCGTAAACCCGGAGTCGGTGCGCTGCGTGATACAAGTCAAGGGTACCGTCACCATGGACAACCTCGGCGATGCTATCCAGAGCTTGGCGGCGGTTGACCATTTGCGAAGTGGCATCTGGAAGTTCATTGTTGGCTTCAAGACCAACGTCGAATACCAGACGCTGGTGGACATGTGCGCCCGCTCGCGCTCGGTGAACGGCGTGTTCCTGTTTTCCAGCAATTACAAGGGCGAAAAAGAAGACATTTCGCTGCAGATGCAGAAGTTCGTGGGGATTTTGAAGTCCATCACCGCTCCGGGGGTCTACCAGACCAACGACGCCGGGCGTTACGTGGTGCTGGAGATTGGTGGCAGGGATTCCTTTCAGGGCGTGCCGTTCCCTGAGGAAGACGCGCAGTAACACCCTCCACTTCCCGATAGGCACAACCAGCTACGCCAGGGTTTTCAAAAACTCCGGCACTATCCCTAATGTCTGCGTGCGTCCTGCGCCGCGCAGGTTCCCTCTCATGGGGTTTTTATTTAAGCTGCGTCGCTGGCTGGTCGAATTCCTGTTTGCCGATAGACAGGAGTATCACGGCGGCGATTCCGGCTGGCGCAAAGGACAGTATGGCCGCTATGGCACTCGCCAACGCCCATCCCCAACGCTTGCGCTGACAGGCGAAGATGCCACCTACAATGCCTAGCACCCCTAGGATGATAAAGAATATGGCCAGGATGCCGTAAATCAGACCGAACATGGTAGCCAAAGACTCGGTGGACGGATTGCCTTCAAAAATAGAAGGGTTATCAAACAAAGCCTTGAAAAAAACGGCGAGAAAGGCTAACACTATTCCTGACAGCAGACTGAGCGCGCCTGATGCGATGGAGAGGATGCCGGCAATCAATGCTTTCTGCATACGAGCCTCCTTCATGAAATTGTACGGGAATAGTAACACCTTCCGCCGCAGGGCGCAATCAGCCACACCAGGGTTTTCAAAAACTCCGGCACTATCCCTAATGTCTGCGTGCGTCCTGTGCCGCGCAGGTTCCCTCGCGGTGCGTTTACTTAAGCTGCGTCGCTGGCTGGTCGAATTCCTGTTTGCCGATAGACAGGAGTATCACGGCGGCGATTCCGATTGGCGTAAAGGACAGTATGGCCGCTATGGCACCCGCCAACGCCCATCCCCAACGCTTGCGCTGACAGGCGAAGATGCCACCCACAATGCTTAGCACCCCTAGGATGAAATAGAAAATGGCGATGACTATGTAGATGGCTGTAAGGAAGGATAATAAACCCTCCGGAACAGGTTCGCTGGCTGTTGAAGCGGCATCATTGATGATTGCCTCCGTAAAAGCGGGCATTACCAGCAGGATCAGTGTTGACAGCAGACTGAATACGCCTGATACGATGGAGAGGATGCCGGCAATCAATGCTTTCTGCATACGAGCCTCCTTCATGAAATTGTACGGGAATAGTAACACTTTCCGCCGCATGGCGCAATTGATGGTGGTAGAATTTTTAACCAGTTTGTCACGTAGGACTGTATAAAGTTCAAACACATCTTGGACTCATACAGCCTGTGTATAAGTTCAAACACCTATTGGACTCATGCAATGTCGAATATTTACGGAAAATATGCCGACCTATTGCATTTCATACCGGCGAGAGTGCTATAATAGCGTCGGGAGTAACTTTAGGAGGGTTTAAAATGGCTTTTTGTTCCAGTTGTGGCGCCCAAAACAAAGATAACGACAAATTCTGCGCGTCCTGCGGCAAAGGTCTCTCGGCCGCCCAGTCATCGGATAACACCCCGCCGCCGGCTGACGCTGCAGCGGAGTCGCTCTCATCCACCGGCCTTCAAGAAAACATCGCCTGTTTGCTGGCCTATCTGTTCATGTGGATCGCGGGTCTGGTCTTCATGCTTATTGAGAAGAAGAGTGCAAAAGTGAAATTCGCCGGGGCGCAGTCATTTGTGCTCTTTCTTTCCGCGCATATTATCTTTTTCATACTTAGTTTCGTTCCAATTATCGGAACAATTGTTGGGGTTATCGGTGGTATAGCAATGGTTGTTTTGTGGATACTGCTGATGGTGAAAGCGTACAACAATCAAGAGTGGAGACTTCCGGTGGTTGCTGACCTGGCCGACAAACTGGCTGCCATGGTAAAGTAGCTTCGGCGAATTGATGTAAACAAGCCCCGCTGTAAAAGGCGGGGCTTGTGTTTTCCCGTGTGTCGTTATGCTTCCGGCGGCGCAGACGCTCCGCTGTCGAAAAGTTTGAAAACCTCTTCAGCCACATCCAACAGGCCGCGTGTCAGCAGTTTATATACGATGTCCGGCAGCGGTTCCTGATGCCACGACAGGCGCGGGTCGGTAAGCTGTGACATGCGACGCAGACTGGCTTCTGCGGGTCGGATTTCCATGATGGTGGCCGGAACAGCGCTGTCGACGCGGCAGAATTCCAGCGGGCTTACGGCAAAATAGGCGGCGCAGCAGATAGGGCGCACCGGGTAGATAGAACACTTCTTGCCGTCCAGAAATGGGCAGGGGATGCCGAGCACATGGTAGGCCGAAAGCAGGCCTTGCGGAAGAGGTCGAATTTCGTCGGAAAAGGTGGTGAGCATCTCCAGCCGGGTTATGATGTTCTGTGCCCGCAGGTCATCTTCAAAAGCCTGTTTCCAGCGTAGGTAGTTGCGCTTGAAGTTTTCCATGGCGGCGTTGCTTGCGTAAAGATGCTCGGTAATTAGCATGGCGTGGGAGACCGGTATTGAGATGAAGTGGTCACAGCAGGTGGTGCAGCCCTTGATGCATGACACGGCGGCACCGGTGTCGGCGAGATTGCGGCGCAGGTCGACGTTAATCTCGCTGTAAACGCCCTCAATCTGCTGACGCAGTTGCGCCAGAAAACCGCGGCGCCACGCGCCGTGCTCCCCGGTTTTCGACAGCCGCTCAATCTCTCTTACGCGGGAAAAATCAATATCCAGCATGGCGACCAGTATACAAAATTACGCCAGTTTTGACAAAATAGTTAATTCGGAATAAACTATCAACCTCTTATTAAGTAGAAGAAGAGCATGGCAGACAAGGAAACCATCACCAGGATAACCGGCTTGCAGCGCGAACTGTCGGACGTCATGCGCCGCCATTCCTCGCGCCGCTGGATATCGCTTGATTTGGGTATGGTGCAAATCAAGTGTCTGTTTCACATTGTGGAAAATCCCGGCATCAATCACAAACGCCTGGCGGAATTGATGGGGGTGACACCGGCCAATATTACCGGCATTGCGGGCCGCATTATTGACAAGGGGCTGGCACAGCGCGCGGAAAGTGTACGCGATCGCCGCGTCAGCATGCTGGAAGCCACGGATGCCGGGCGGGCGCTCATCAACAGTCTGGAGCAGACGGCTATGGACCATGCCTCCTCTGTTCTTAACAGGCTTTCGGAAAGCGAACTGGAGCATTTATACAAGGGGCTGTCAGCCTTTCTGCGTGCAGCACGGGCGCATCTAGCCGAAGAAATTGAATAGAATCCGCCAGAGGCGGGCGGAAACCGGGTTATCAGTTTATGCTTAAATTGCTCAAATTCATGAAGCCGTTTACGGCTTCGATAGTACTCATATTTGCCCTGCTGTTCGTGCAGGCGATGTCCGACTTGGCGCTTCCAGGCTATATGTCCGACATTATCAACATCGGCGTGCAACAGAACGGCATTGAGGACGCCGTGCCGCGGGCGGTGCGTTCCGGCGAGATGTCTCGCCTGAGACTGTTCACGACAGAAGCGGAGCAATCACAGGTGGAGTCGGCATATATCCTGCTGGACAGGAACACTTTGTCCTCTTCAGATTATGAAAAGTATGTAAAGGAATATCCGGCGCTGGCTGACACTCCTGTTTACAGCCTTAGAAGCGTCGATAGGGCGCAGAGAGAAGCGTTAAATGCTGTTTTCAGCCGCATCGCCGCCATTACCTACGCCATAGAGCAACAGGGGCTGGGCGCTTACGGCGTGGAGTTGCCGCCCGACACAGACTCGTTTGATTTCATCGCCAGCCTGCCGGCGGAACAGCGCGCGGCGCTGATACAGGGAGCAAACGAGCAGTTGGCTGCCTTGCCGGAAATGCTGGTGACGCAGATGGCCACGGCCTACCTCGCTGGCGAATACGAGGCCATCGGTATCAGGCTCTCCAGCCTGCAGAGCGCATATATGCTACGCATCGGCGGGATTATGATACTGGTATCGCTGCTGGCGGCGGCCTGTTCGGTGGCGGTGGGATACCTCGCCGCCCGGGTGGCGGCGGGCTTCGGGCGCGACGTGCGCCTTAAAATGTTCACCCGCGTCACCAATTTCTCCAACATTGAATTTGACAGATTCTCAACGGCGTCTCTCATCACGCGTTCCACCAACGACGTGCAGCAGATACAGCTTTTGCTCGTCATACTGCTGCGTATTGTGTTCTACGCGCCCCTCCTCGGTATAGGCGGCATCATCCGCGCCGTTGGGGAGGACGCCTCGATGTCGTGGATTATTGCTGCCGCCGTGATGGCGCTGCTGGCCATGATAGGCGTGGCCTTCGTCGTGGCGCTGCCGCGCTTCAAGGCTGTGCAAAAACTGGTCGACAGGCTGAATCTGGTGACACGCGAAATCCTGACTGGCCTGATGGTGATTCGCGCCTTCAATACCCAAAAACAGGAAGAGCAGAAATTCGAGCGCGCCAACCGCGACATCACCGCCACCCTGCTTTTCATCAACCGCGTAATGGTGTTCCTGATGCCGGCTATGATGTTCCTCATGAGCGGGGTGACGTTGCTGGTGGTGTGGGTGGGCGCCCGCCAAATAGATGCCGGTAGCCTGCAAATCGGCAGCATGATCGCTTTTATGCAGTACGCCATCCAGATTATCATGGCATTTCTGATGGTGTCGCTGGTGTTCATCCTGTTGCCGCGCGCCGCCGTGTCGGCGGAACGCATTGCCGAGGTGGTGGAAACCGCTCCCGTCATCAACGACCCGCGCCAGCCGCGCACCTATCCGCCGGATGTCAGGGGTGGGGTTGAGTTCCGGAACGTTTATTTCCGTTACCCGGGTGCCGAAAACAACGTGCTCAGGGATATCAGCTTCAAGGCTGCTCCGGGTCAAACGACGGCTGTCGTCGGTTCCACCGGTTCAGGCAAAAGTACGCTTATCAATCTCATTCCGCGCTTTTACGATGTTAGCATGGGCGCGGTGCTGGTGGATGGCATTGACGTGCGCGAGGTGACGCAGCATGCCCTACGCGAGCGCATCGGCTATGTGCAGCAGCGGATGCAGCTTTTCTCCGGCAGTATCGAGAGCAACCTACGTCTCGGCGCGCTGGACGCACACCTGGAGGAAATTGAGAAAGCCGCCGCCATCGCACAGGGGCTGGATTTTATCAGGGCCTCCGAGAATGGCTTCGATACGCTGGTGGCGGAAGGCGGCACCAATTTTTCCGGCGGACAGAAACAGCGCCTTTCTATCGCCCGCGCACTGGCGAAGAAGCCGGAAGTCTATATCTTTGACGACTCCTTCTCGGCGCTGGACTATAAAACCGACGCTGCGCTGCGCGCTGCGCTCAAAAAAGAGCTGGCTGCCGCTACCGTAATTATCGTCGCGCAGCGCATTGCCACCATCATGACCGCTGACCAGATAATAGTGTTGGATAACGGCGCTGTCGCCGGCATTGGCACACACCGTGAACTGATGCAGAACTGCCAGGTCTACCGCGAGCTGGCGCTATCGCAGCTTTCGGAAAATGAGCTGGCGCTATGACCAATTTTGATTCCTCACGCAAAGACACCCGCCGGAAAACTCCATTCGGCGGCGGCGGTCCCCAGGCCATGATGGGCGGTCAGAAAGCCAAAAACTTCAAGGGTACCATGCGCAATCTGCTGGCCTATATGCGCCCCTACCGCGTGCAGGTGGTGCTGGTGCTGCTGTTCGCCGTGGCCAGCACTGTTTTCATCATCATCGGCCCCAAAATATTGGGTAATGCCACTACCAAACTGGTGGAGGGTATTGTAGCCAAGCTACAGGGGACTGGCGGCATTGACTTCACCTATATCGGACGCATCATTCTCATTCTGCTCGTTCTGTATGTGGTGAGCGCCTTATGCTCTTATATTCAGGGCTGGCTGATGACTGGCGTGGCTAACAAAGTCACCTATCGTTTCCGCCGTGATATTCAGCAGAAAATTGACCGCCTGCCGCCGGGGTATTTCGACAACCGCAGCTACGGGGACGTGCTGTCGCGTGTTACCAACGACGTTGATACCATCAGCAACACCCTGAACCAGAGCCTGACGCAGGTGATTACCTCGGTCACCATGCTTGTAGGCGTGCTGGCGATGATGTTAAGCATCAATTGGCTGATGACGCTGGTGGCGCTGACCATGGTGCCGATGTCCTTCATCCTCATCGGGGTGGTGGTCAAGCGTTCGCAGGGTTATTTCAGACAGCAGCAGGAGTACCTGGGGCATGTCAACGGGCACGTTGAGGAGATGTTTGGCGGGCACAACGTGGTGCGCGTGTATAACGGGGAGGAACGCTCGGTCAAGAAGTTCTCGCAGCTCAACAACATGCTCTACGGCGCTGCCTGGAAGAGCCAGTTCCTTTCCGGTCTGATGATGCCGGTAATCACCTTCATTGGCAATCTGGGTTTTGTGGGAGTCAGCCTGATGGGCGGCATACTAGCGGCGCGCGGTATTATCAGTGTGGGCGACATACAGGCCTTCATCCAGTATGTGAGATCCTTTACCCAGCCCCTGACACAGTCGGCGCAGGTGGCCAGTCTCTTGCAGTCCACTGCGGCGGCAGCGGAACGCGTTTTTGAATTTCTGGAGGAAGCCGAGGAATCCCCCGACCGGAGTGATGCGGTGATGCCGGCGAAGGTTGAAGGCCGGGTCGAATTCCGGGACATTAGCTTCGGCTATACGCCGGACACGCCAGTGATTAAAGGATTCTCTGCCTTGATCAAACCGGGGCAGAAGGTGGCTATCGTGGGTCCCACTGGTGCTGGCAAGACCACTATAGTGAAACTCCTGATGCGTTTTTACGACGTGCAGGGCGGCACCATAACCGTGGACGGCGTGGACGTGCGCGACATGCGGCGCGGGGATCTCAGGCGCCTGTTCGGCATGGTGCTGCAGGACACATGGCTTTTCAATGGTTCTATCCGCGACAACATCCGCTATGGCAAACCGGAGGCGTCTGACGCCGAGGTGGTTGAAGCGGCTAGAACGGCTCTGGCTGATCATTTCGTGCGTACCCTACCTGCTGGCTACGACATGGTGATTAACGAGGAGGCCTCAAATATCTCCCAAGGTGAAAAACAGCTGCTCACCATTGCACGGGCGCTGCTGACAGATCCGAAAATATTGATACTTGATGAGGCTACTTCTTCGGTAGATACGCGCACCGAGGTGCTGATTCAGCAGGCCATGGAGAAACTGATGGCGGGACGTACCAGCTTTATCATCGCACATCGCTTGTCCACCATCCACAATGCCGATATGATACTGGTTATGAGGGATGGTGCGATCATCGAGCAGGGCAACCATGACTCACTGCTGGCGGCCGATGGCTTCTATGCCGCGCTGTATAACAGCCAGTTTTCAGAGGGAACATAGTACTTTCCCCGTCTGTTGCGTCATACGGCAGTTGTGAACAGTCCCGACGCGCTATTTTAACCCGCGGTACTTTTCCGCCCGGCCGACAATCACGAAGATAGTACGCTCGCAGATGTTGGTGATGCGGTCGCCGGCGCGCTCCAGGTTATGAGCTGTCCATATCAGGCGCGTTGCGCGGTTGATGGTTGCCGGGTCGGCGGCCATGTAGGTGAGCAGTTCGCGGAATACCTGGTCATAGAGATTATCAATCTCGTCGTCCTCAATAACAACCTGCCGGGCGGCGTCAGCGTCGCGCCGGATGAATGCATCCAGCGCCGCGCGCAGCATCTCGCCGGCCTTTTTGGACATACGTGGCAGGTCGACCAGCGGCTTCAGCGGCGGCTCGTCGCCAATCATGATGGCGATCTTGGCATTACCTTCGGCGTAGTCGCCGATGCGCTCCATGTCTACAACAATACTCAGCACGGCTACGATGAGGCGTAGGTCGCGCGCCAGCGGCTGCTGGGTGGCAATCAGTTCAATGCAGGTTTCTTCGATGTCATAGCGCTTTTTGTCAATAAGCTTGTCATCGGCAATCACCTGTTCGGCCAGCGCAATGTCGCGGTTTACCAGCGCCTCCATGGAGCGGGCGAGTGCTTTTTCCACCATGCTGCCGAGTACCAGCAGTTCTTCCTGCATAGATTGCAGATAGTGCTTGAAATGGGTTCTTGGCATAACTATCCTCCCCCTAGCCGAACAGTCCCGATATGTAATCTTCGGTGCGCTTGTCCTTCGGATTGGTAAAAATTTGCTTGGTTGCTCCGTATTCTACCAGTTGTCCGGCTCTGTCGTCACCCATCATCATGAAGGCGGTGGCGTCGGAGACGCGGCCAGCCTGTTGCATGTTGTGGGTTACGATTACGATTGTGAAATCCTTGGCCAGTGTGTGCATGAGGTCTTCAATTTTGAGAGTGGCGATTGGGTCCAGCGCTGAGCACGGTTCATCCATAAGTATCACTTCCGGCTTGACTGCCAGTGCCCGCGCGATGCACAGGCGCTGCTGTTGTCCACCGGAGAGCGATGTCCCGGACTGTTTGAGTTTGTCTTTTACTTCGTCCCATAATGCTGCTTGCCTGAGGCAGCGCTCGGCGATTTCTTCCATCTTTCTGCGCCTGCTCCATATGCGTGACAGCTTGAGTCCCGCTACCACGTTATCTATGACCGACATGGTGGGGAAGGGATTGGGTTTCTGGAAGACCATGCCGATACGGGTGCGCACGGAGACAGGATCAATGCCGGTGCCGTAAATATCCTCGCCGTCAAGCAGGAGTTGCCCTGTGACGCGGGCGCCGTGTGCTACTTCATGCATGCGATTGAAGCAGCGGATGAGTGTTGATTTTCCGCAGCCGGATGGTCCGATGATGGCGGTGATGGAGTTCGGGGCGATGGCCATGTTGACATCTCTTACGGCCAGGAAAGAGCCGTAATATGCGTTCAGGTTTTTTGTTATCAGGATATGGTTCCCGTTCGGGTTTTGTCCCTGAGCGTTTTCTGTCTGAGGACAAGTATCCATTAGCATTCTCCCTATTATGTCACCTATGAGCCGCGCTTGCGGCTGATAAAACGCACTGCTAAGCTGACAACCAGCACCATCATTGCTAGCAGGAAGGCTCCCGCCCAGGCCTGCTGCAACCAGTCCTGATAAGGCGACATGGCGTAGCGGTAAATTTGTAGTGGCAGGGCGGCGATGGGTTCGGACAGGCTTTCGAAAGAGAAATTGCTGCCGAAGGCGGTGAAAAGCAGCGGGGCTGTTTCACCAGCAATGCGCGCCATGCCCAGTATGACACCAGTGACGATGCCGGTCATGGCCCCTGGAATGACAACCGAAAGCACCGAGCGCCAGCGGGTGATGCCCAGCGCTAGCGCGGCCTCCCGCAGTGAGCCGGGCACCAGCCGCATGGATTCTTCGGTGGTGCGCGCCACGACGGGCAGCATGATGATGGCCAGCGCCACAGCGGCGGAGATGGCGGAAAATGAATGCATGGGGCGTACAATGATGGCGTAGGCGAAGATACCGACCACGATGGACGGCACGCCGGAAAGGATGTCGGCGGCGAAGCGGACGCTGGAGGCTACTGTTGGACTGGCGAACTCGGAGAGGAAAATGCCAGCGAACAGTCCTACCGGCACGGCTATCAGTGTTCCCAGCGACACGATGATGGCGGTGCCGATAATCTCGTTGCGCATGCCGCCGCCAGGAGTTCCGATGGGAAAGGCAGCCTCATTGGTTATGAAATCGAGGTTGAAAAAGGTGATGCCGTGAACCAAGATGTAGCCCAGCATCATGCATACCAGCGTCATGGCCAGCACTGCGCCCAAAACGCACAGTGAAACCATCATGAAGTTAAACCCTTTGCGGATGATGAGGGTAAGAGCGCCTAACATCTTCTACAACCTCCCCATCTTGACGGCTGACATGCGCCATACCAGCAGGCGGGCGATGATATTCACAATCAGGGTAATCGCGAACAGTATCAGCGCCAGTCCCAGCAGGCTGGACATCTGGAGGGTTCCGGGGAGGGTTTCGCCGAACTCGCCGGCGATCTTGCTGGGTATGGTGCTGCCCGGGGAAAACAGCGAGAAGCGGATGCTGTAGACGTTGCCGATAACCATGGCTACCACCATTGTTTCTCCCAGCGCTCGTCCCAGCCCCAGTATCACCGCGCTGACCAGTCCCGAGCGCCCGAAGGGCAGCACGGCCTTGCTGATGGTTTCCCAGCGGGTGGCGCCCAGAGCCAGCATGGCCTCGCGCTGGCTCTGGGGTACGGCGCGCAGCACGTCGCGGCTCATGGAGGTGATGATGGGGATAATCATCAGCGCCAGCATGATGCCGGCTGCCAAAAAGCCGAAGCCGAGCTGGTTGCCCTGGAAGATTGGCATCCAACCAAAGGCGTTTCCCAGCCATTTCTGGATTGGGTCGCGCACTATAGGTACCAGTACGAACACGCCCCACATGCCGATGATAATGCTGGGGATGGCCGCCAGCATCTCAATAATAAATGAGGCGGTGCTACGCAGCCACAATGGAGCAATCTCGGTGAGGAAAACGGCGGCGCCGAAACTGACGGGGACGGCAATCAATATGGCGAGCAATGAACTGACAACAGTGCCGTAAATTGCTGGCAACGCTCCATATTCGTCGGTCATTGTATTCCAGTCGCTGGTCCACAGGAAGCTCGCGCCGAACTCGCTAAGGGTCGGCCATGCTTGCATTATGAGAATAACCAGAATGTTGACGAGAATGAAGATGATAGCTAAAGAGGCAACCAGCGATAGCCGTGAAAAGACGGCGTCGCCCAGCCGTGATGCTTTGCGATTACGTCTATTAAGCGCCATGTGCTTTCCCGTTAACACGGAAAACACATGGAGCGACCACTCTCCCCATGTTTTCTATCAAAAGACTCGCTGTTTTCAAGTTGTCTAGCTACCGTAGATTGATTGGCCATGATATTTAATGGATTTAACAAGGGTTTCGGCTTTTGCCACGGCGGCGCTGGAGAGCTGTGCGAAGTGGAGTCCAGGGGCGTCTGCCTGCCCGTCGTGGATGGCCCACCACAGAAAATCGACGATAGCCTGCCCCTTGGCCTGGTTGGTCTGGTTCTCGTAGACCAGTAACCATGTGAAGCCCACGATGGGATAGGCGGTGGCCTCGGCGGAGTTGGTGATCATGATACGCATATCATCTGGCAGTTCGAAGCCGTTGGCGGCGACGGTAGTAGATGCTACCGATGGAGTGATGAAGTTGCCGGTAGCGTTCTGAAGGTCAATGCAGGGTAGATTGTTTTCAATGGCGTAAGCCAGACCGACATATCCGATGGAGTTGGGATTCTGCCGCAATGCGCTGGCAACGCCAGCGTTGCCAGCGGCGCCGATGCCGCTGCCATTGGCGACGGTGGGCCAGTTGATGGTGGTGCCGAAGCCCGCGCCGCCGATGGTGCTGACCCAGGCGGGGCTGATCTTAGCCAGGTAGTTGGTGAAAATGTTGGTGGTGCCGGATGAGTCGGAGCGGTGTATCGTAGTGATGCTGGCGTCTGGCAGGTTGAGATCTGGATTGAGAGCGGTTATGGTGGGGTCGTTCCACTTGGTGATGGTGCCAAGATAGATATTGGCGAGGACTTCGCCGCTGAGCTTAAGTCCGGAGCTTACACCCTGTACGTTGTATACAACCGGGATCGCATCGGCGGTCATGGGGATGGTGACGATCTTGCCGTAGGCGGCCTCAACAGCGGCCAGTTGAGTGGGGGTGAGTAGCGCGTCCGAGCCGGCGAAATTGACAATGCCTTGGGCGATGGCGGCGATACCAGCACCAGAGCCGCCGCCGCCGTAGTCAATTCTGACGCCGGTGAGGTTGTAGTACTTGGCGAACCACTGGGTGTAGAGCGGCTGGGGGAAGGTAGCACCGGAGCCGGTGAGTCTGGTAGCCTGCTCGGAGGAATTCTTGGCACAGCCGGCAAGGACAAGCATCATTGCCAGCATGAGTGCCGTTACTGCCGGCAGAAAACGCTTAAGCATATTCTTTTCTCGCGCTTCATTGTTACCCTAACGATAACAATTCGAAGTTAAGACTGGATTAAAGTATTGTTAAGATATTGTAAAATTGGGGGCGTGGTGCTGGGTTGTTCATGATTGGAAATAGAACGCCCCCAAGGGAATTCGAATCCCTGTTGACGGCTTGAAAGGCCGCTGTCCTAGGCCTCTAGACGATGGGGGCGCGTACAGTAAAAAAGTATACCAGAGAAGCGGCAGGATTGCCAGCCGGTGTATGAATCCAACACATACCGGACTTGTCAACAGCCAAGGTATCTAAGACAATCTTGCTGAAAACATTTACAGAGAATCCCATTAGTCAGGGATGCCCCTAAATTAACTGAAACCTTATATTGTTATCTATGCAGTACTGGTGAGCGTAAGAATTTGGGGAGCAGACGATGGTGAGGCTGGGGCAATCATGAAAAGCCCAATCGCCGATGCTGCTAATAGTGCCTGAGCCGATGCTGGTAACACTATCTGGAATAAAGACGGTTGTCAACTTGGTGCAACCACGGAAAGCCCCATCGCCGATACTGACAAGACTGCTGGGCATGTTTATGCTCGTCAGGCTGCTGCAGGCATAGAAAGCATCTTCGCCGATGCTGGTAACGCCGTTGGGTATGTTTATGCTTGTCAGGCTGCTGCAACCACTGAAAGCTCCATCGTTGATGCGAGTCACACTATCAGGGAGAATTACACTCGTCAGGCTGACGCAATAATAGAAAACCCCATCGTCGATGCTGGTTATGCCGTCGGGTATAATTATACTCGTCAGGCTGCTGCAAAGACTGAAAGCCCATTCGCCGATGCCGGTAACACTGTCCGGTATATTTATACTCGTCAGGTTGCTACAATCCTCAAAAGCAGCACTGCCGATTTTGGTAACGCCGCTGGGTATTGTGTAAGAAGTGCCGCTCATTTTGGGTGGATAAAGAATAAGCGTTTTCCCATCTTTGGTAAACAACACTCCGTCTAATACTTGGAAGTAGTTATTGGATGCACCTACGCTTATACTCTCTAGGTTGCGGCAAAAACTGAAAGCCCCATTGCCAATACTAGTTACGTTATTAGGTATAGTGATACTCGTCAGGCTGGCGCAACCATAGAAAGCAGCACTGCCGATGCTGGTTACGTTACCAGGTATAGTGACACTTGTCAGATTGGTGCAACCACTGAAAGCCTCATTGCCGATGCGGGTAATGCTGTCTGGAATAGTGACACTCGTCAGGCTGCTGCAATTAGCGAAAGTCCCATTGCCGATGCTAGTCACACTAGCAGGGAGAGTTATACTCGTCAGGCTGGCGCAATAATAGAAAGCCTCATTGCCGATGCTGGTGACGCCGTTGGGTATGTTTATACTCGTCAAGCTGCTGCAATTAGTGAAAGCCGAATTGCCGATGCTAGTTACACTATTAGGGATAGTTATATTCGGCAGGCTGCTGCAATTAGCGAAAGTCCCATTGCCGATGCTAATTACACTATCAGGGAGAATTACACTCGTCAGGCTGGCGCAATAATGGAAAACCCAATCGCCGATGCTGGTAACGCCGTTGGGTATATTTATGCTCGTCAGGCTGCTGCAACCACTGAAAGCCCCATCGTTGATGCGAGTTACACTATTAGGGAGAGTTATATTCGTCAGGCTGCTACAACCACTGAAAGCCCAATTGCCGATGCTAGTTACACTATTAGGGATAGTGATATTCGTCAGGCTGCTGCAACCACTGAAAGCCCAATTGCCGATGCTAGTTACACCATTAGGGATAGTGATATTCGTCAGGCTGCTGTAACCACTGAAAGCCCAATCGCCGACGCTGGTCACTCTTTTGCCTTCGATTGTTTCAGGAATTACAACATTTGTGCTAGTGCCTTGATACCGGTTTATAGTCAAGTTGTCGCCATTGACTGTATAAAGCCAATCTTGCTTGGGGACAGATGTTGGCGAGTCAGTACTGATTGGGAGAGTTGCTGATGTGCTACCTGTGCCGTTGGATGGCAACCCATTAGACGGGTTGCATCCGCTTAACGATAGAATGCCTGCAAGAATGAACATGGCTGATAGCAGTTTTTTCAATGGAATATCCCTCCATGTTGTTGTACAAACAAAAACCGCGCATATCCCCTGGCGGAACACACGCGGTTATATCTGCTGGTTATTGAAAAACTACACAACCATGCCTGTCTGAAAACTACGTCTGTCTTGTCCATTTTAGCAAGCGTTACGTTTGTGCTAGTGTTGATTGTCAGACCAACTTGTCATCGTGTCGGCAGGATTATGCCGTATGGGACACTGTGTTGTCAAATTCCTGTACTCGTTCAGGGTTTTTGGAGTTTTTAAAAAAGCAGCTCGGAAAGGCCATATTATTTGAGTAGCACCAGTGCATGAACAAGCAGTATACCGGCGGCTACGCCAGCGTGGGCGCGGCTATCAACGGTTATTCGAAACGCTCGCGCTCCATGTTGACGATATTGTAGAGCAAACGGGAACGTAAATTAAAAAGGGGTTATATTCCCATGTGAAAGACGGCCCGAGCAGTAGCCTGTACTGTCCGCAAGAGCCGTGAAACACTAATATGCAGGTGATATTTCGGGATAAGGCCACAACAAGGTGCAGTCGCCCAGCTAGTTGTTTGATTCAATACACCGTGCAATATGCCTTACTAGCGCGTATCCAAGATTCTCTGTACGATTATGAATTGCCGCTATTTGAGCGTCATGTTCTGTCCATACCCCATTCCAACGCACTTGGTTGCGCTCTGTAAGAGCAACGCAAATTGATAAATCTTCATCCGGCGGAAAAGAACCTATAATGGCATAGTCTATAAGCATCTGTATATGAATCTGATTGGATCCGAAATAATAGAAGTCGATAGAATTTTTATATAGACCATCCTTGATAACTTTACAATGTTCCTCGGTAAAGTCAATTGCTGAATCAAGTTCGTTAATAATAATCACCTGACGCCGGTATTTACGTTTGTCATAGTTAAGTAAATCATTGGTAATATCGTCCGCTTTCCGATATTGGAAATTCGATCTAAACAAAATATCCCCACCATAAAGAACCACATCAGCAGGAAAAGTAGTATTGATTATTACGATTGCCTCATCATATGAATCCATGAATTCACCAGAAGGAGTTTCTTTTGAGCAGCTGGAATGGCCTATTGCTGTTATTATTTGGATAATCACAACAGCCAGAATCATCCATCTATTCTTCATATGAACTCCCTAACTATTAGTTATTTCAATGGACTATCCATCTAAAAAGAGTCTTACGATTTATAATAGGGCGTAAGACTCTTTTTAGCAAAACTGGGATTAGCATGTTCCAGCGCATGTGCAAGGCACCGCGCAGCCTATCCAAGGTTATTTACTAGGCAGTTCCGAAGTACGTCAGACTTATACTGGCCGTTCCAGGCGTAGCACTACTAACTTGAGTTGTGTCTCCATTCCATGTGGTATTGCTCGGCACAAATGCATAGCGGAAAGACACTGAGTATTGAATTGTAGAGTTATTTGTATTGCCAACAGGCGTCGTGTAAGTGCAGGCGGCAAATGTTTTGTGCGGGGTTGTGGTCCACTTGTTTATTTCAGCCTTCAACCCCCCCGAATTGAAGAGGGTGGTCCAGGTTGTTTTATAGTCATACGTGATAACAGGTGTGTTCCAGCTAGCAGCGGTATATATGCTGTAGCAATTCTCATTGAGTGTTGACGAGTAGCCGGTAGCCAAATTAAAACCAAAATTGCCACCACTTACTCCTCCCGAAAAACCAACGCTCCATGTTGAAGAACCAGACGGCATTGTTGCATTTGGCGCAAAGTTGACAAGCGTTTGATTACCGTTTAGCGGCATAGTTATCTTACTTTGCTCGTTCATACCCCAGTAATAGTAGCCCGAGCCATAAGGAGTTCTCAGCGGAATCATCTCTACCCGCGTCATAAGAACATCGTAGTAGTAACCGCCCGATGCAGAGTTAGGTCGTAAACGGACCGCAGCAATCGTTGCATCACCAAGCGCATGTCCACTGTTGGAATATGCGCGCAATGTTGTGTATGGAGCTCCGAATAACACGTAGCTATACCCTGACGTCGGCGTAATGAAGCCATAATCATAAGGATTGGCATTTACCTGAATTGGGTTCATTCCAACAAGTAGCCCCAAGATCCCTAAAACAGCACCTCCCATTCTCATGATTGATTTCATTTTTTCCTCCTAAACGAAGTCACAGGGTAATGTAGCACTTACCAACAATACTGTCAAGCCCATGTATAAGTCCAGCAGATATTGGACTGAGAAGGGTTTAAGTTTAGCATATTTATGCAACCATTGAGAGGCGGAACTTGCTTACCGTTAATACGTACTGAGTGATGAGGGCGTACAGTGTTGTAAAACAATAGCCATTCCGTAAGGCTGTGATTGAACTCATCGATGTCTTCCAGCAGCATATCTATATGCCACTCTGCGAAATCTTCCTGGATGGTGCGGTTGTAG
>WREQ01000014.1 GCA_009779255.1 Dehalococcoidia bacterium | reverse complement strand
GGGCATCAGTCCTATGCCCATAAGCTTCTCACCGGACGGCGCAGGCATTTCCACACATTGCGCCAATACGGGGGGATTTCCGGCTTTCCTGCGCGGGAGGAAAGCCCTCACGACACTTTCGGCACCGGACATGCCAGCACCTCTATATCAGCCGCGCTGGGAATTGCCACCGCGCGCGATCTGTCCGAGGGAAAATACGATGTGATTGCCATTATCGGAGACGGAGCAATCGGCGGAGGCATGGCGCTGGAGGCGTTGAACAATGCAGCATCATCAAAAAGCAAGCTCATCGTAGTTCTCAACGATAATGGCATGTCGATTTCACCGACGGTGGGAGCCATCTCCAGAATGCTACGTCGCCTTCGCTTCAACCGCCATTACCATCAGGCCAATGAAAAAGGCAAGCGTATTATTGGGCACCTGCCCATGGGGAAGCATCTGGCCAGATTTATAACACAGATCAAACAGGGGCTTAAGGGATTCTTTCTACCAAACACCCTGTGGGAAGACCTAGGATTTGCCTATATGGGACCCATTGACGGGCATAATATCCCAGACATTGAGTCGGCACTAAGGCAGGCACGCACGTATGAACACAGACCGATCCTTATGCACCTCATTACAACCAAAGGCAAGGGATTCAGGCCGGCAGAAGATGACTCTGTCTGTTTCCACGGTATATCGCCGCAGGGCAAGCCCGCCCGAGTTGCTCCCAGCTACAGCGAGGTTTTTGCGCAGGCAACGCTTGAAATAATGCGACGTGATCCCTCAGTAGTTGTCATAACAGCCGCCATGCCGGAGGGCAACAGCCTCGGGATTGTGCAGAACGAATTCCCCACGCGGGTTTTTGATGTCGGCATCTGTGAGGAACATGCCGTCACCTTTGCCGCAGGGCTGGCAACCCAAGGGATGAAACCCATCGTAGCAATCTACTCCACCTTTTTGCAGCGCGCCTTCGACCAGATGATTCATGACGTCTGCCTGCAAAAACTGCCTGTCACATTTGCTATTGACCGCGGCGGCATCGTGGGCGACGATGGCAAGACGCATCAGGGTATTTTCGACCTGTCGTATCTGTCTCTTATTCCAAATCTTGCGGTATCCGCTCCAAAGGATGAGAACGAGCTTCAACACCTCTTGTATACTGCCGTAAACAGCGGCCGGCCCATGTCGCTGCGCTACCCACGCGGCAGCGGGGCAGGGATGGAGCTTGACACGGAGCTGCGGATGTTGCCTGTCGGCTCGGCGGAGACACTACGGGAAGGCAACGATCTAGCTATTTTCGCCATAGGCACCGGCGTCAAGACCGCTCTTGATGCCGCCGAAGAGTTAAGTTGCTACAACATTGAGGCGTCTGTAATCAACGCCAGATTTGTCAAACCGCTTGACAAAGGACTTCTTGTGTCTGTAACCGGTAATATCAAAAACGTAGTCACTATTGAAGAAAACGTCCTGACCGGAGGGTTCGGCTCGATAATTCTGGAAACTCTGCGCCGCTCCGGCATCCACGATGTCAAGGTCCTTTGTATCGGCATTAATGACGAGTTCGTAGAGCATGGCACACAGTCTGTCCTGCGCGCTAAATACCGCCTGGACAGCAACGGCGCCACCATGCAAATCATCGACTTTTTCCCAGAGCTGATACGTCCTAAAATAATGCCACGCCATCAGTAGCCCAAATTATATTACAGGCAGGAGTAAATGGAGAAGAAAACCATCAGAGACATCGCAGTCTCCGGGAAGCGCGTGCTGACGCGTGTAGATTTTAATGTTCCTCTGGATGAAAACAGCGGGCAAATAACCGATGACAGCCGTATCAAAGCCGCTGTTCCCACTATAGATTACCTCATCGAACATGGCGCGCAAGTGATACTGTGTTCGCACATGGGAAGACCAAAGGGCAGGATAATACCCAGCATGAGCCTCAAAAGCGTCGCCGAACGCCTGTCGAGAATCCTGCGCCAACAGGTGTTATTCGCCAATGACTGCATCGGCCCGGAAATTGAAGCTATGGCGGAACAGCTAAAAAACGGCGATGTCCTGCTTCTGGAAAATCTGCGCTTTCACATGGGCGAAGAAAAGAATGACCCTGCCTTTGCGAAAGCCTTGGCCAGACTTGGTCAGCTCTACGTAGACGATGCGTTCGGCACTGTCCATCGCTCCCACGCCTCCATTGCCGGGGTAGCCGAGTATCTGCCGTCCACAGCAGGACTTCTGCTTGAAAAAGAACTCCACTCTCTCTGTAAAATTTTGCGGGAACCGGCTCGCCCGTTCGGATTACTGCTCGGAGGCGCCAAAATCAGCGATAAAGTGGCGCTAATCGAAAATATCCTCACCAAGGTGGACTTCATCATGATTGGCGGCGGCATGGCGGCAACATTCCTGAAAGCCAAAGGATTTGAAGTTGGAAAATCCCTGCTGGAAGGAAGCACCGAGACTGCTTCCTATTTGATAGATAAAGCGGAAAAAAATCACGTCAAGCTCTTCCTGCCAGAAGATGTTGTTGTTGCTGATACGAGCGACAATTCAAACTGGGAAACCGTGTCCATCAGAAACATTCCACCTGACAAGCGCATCGGCGACATCGGGGCATTGACCATCAGCCGGTTTACACGTATTCTTGAACGGTGCAAAACCGTTTTCTGGAACGGGCCTATGGGCATCTACGAAGTACCGCAGTTTTCCGAGGGTACACGCGCCATGGCCAGGATAATATCCAGTATAAATGCCACCACCATTATCGGAGGCGGATCAACGGCCGAAATCGTAACTGGCATGCATCTGAACGGACGCATGACTTTTGTATCCACAGGAGGCGGCGCGGCGCTCAAATTCCTCGGCGGGGAGACTTTGCCAGGTGTCGCCGCATTGCTCGACAAAAAAGCGTAACGCATTTCACAGGAGAAAAGACTTGTACACGCAGTTTGAATTGATGCGGGAATTATCCATAGCGACCCCGTCCAAGATTGTCCTGTTGGTTATTGACGGGCTTGGTGGAATACCGGACATCTCCGGCAAAACAGAACTGGAAACCGCACACACCCCTAATATGGATAAACTGGCTGCCGAAGGCATCTGTGGGCTGCTCCAGACGGCCGGCGCCGGGATAACCCCCGGTAGCGCTCCGGGGCACTTGGGACTCTTCGGCTATGACCCGCTGGATTACAGAATTGGTCGCGGCGTGCTGGAAGCGCTGGGCATCAATTTCCCGCTTATGCCCGGAGACATTGCCGCCCGCGGCAACTTTTGCACTATAGATGCCGCCGGGCTGATTACCGACCGTCGCGCCGGCAGAATTTCAACGGAGGAAAACAGGAAACGATGTCTGCTTCTTGATGGACTGGAATTCAATGGCGTCAAGACAATCGTAAAGGCCGTCACGGGGCACCGCTTTGTTGCAGTCTTTCGCGGCGACGGATTAAGCGCCGAACTGGGCGATACTGACCCACAGCAATTGGGGACACCGCCCAAAAAAGTACCGGTTCTTGCGCCGGAAGCAACATATACCGCCGACATTGTCAATCGCTTTCTTTCCGAAGCACGAGAACGATTGTCGGCGCATCCGCCCGCCAACATGATCCTGTTGCGGGGATTTTCCAAGAAACCGGTCTTTCCCTCCTTTGCCGACATATACAAATTGAAGTCAGCCGCTATTGCCAGCTATCCGATGTACCGCGGACTGGCTAAAGTAGTCGGCATGAGCATATTGGAAACAGGACCAAACCTGGAAGATGAACTGGCAACATTGAAAAAACATTTCGCCGATTTCGATTTCTTTTTCATGCACGTCAAGGACGCCGACGCCGCCGGCGAAGACGGGGATTTCATGCGCAAAGTATCAGCCATTGAAAAAGTGGACAAAATACTGCCGCAAATCATGGAGCTTAACCCCGATGTATTGGCTATTACAGGCGACCACTCCACCCCCGCAACAATGGCAGGGCACAGCTGGCATCCCGTTCCCTGCCTGCTCTATTCAAAATGGTGCCGTCCGGACAGACTCGCTGAGTTCAGCGAGTTCACCTGCCGGCAGGGCAGTCTTGGGCAAATACCAGCCGCCTCGCTTATGCCGCAATTGATGGCGCATGCCCTCAAATTAACAAAATACGGAGCCTAATGTGCGCAAACCACTGATTGCCGCTAACTGGAAGATGAACACGACCCCATCCGAAGCTGTTGCTCTCGTACAACAGTTGCTGCCAGGGCTGATGGCAGTTCCCTCGGTGGAAACACTGCTATGTCCGCCGTTTATTTCGCTGGTATTGATATCCGAATTGCTGCGCGGCAGCGATATCGAACTTGGCGCGCAAAATGTCTACTTCGAGGACAAGGGGGCTTTTACCGGCGAAATATCGCTCTCCATGCTGACGGGATATTGCAAATATGTGATTCTGGGACACTCCGAGCGCCGTAGCCTGTTTGGCGAAACCAACCAGACCGTCAACAAGAAAATACGGGCGGCGATCAGCGCCGGACTGCGTCCCATACTGTGTATAGGAGAGAGCCTTGAAGAAAAAGAAGCCGGCCTCACCGAGAGTGTAGTGACCACACATTTGCAGCAATCGCTGGAAGGTATCACCGACACATCCATGCTTGTGGTAGCCTACGAACCCGTATGGGCCATCGGCACCGGACATGCCGCCACAGGGGAGCAGGCCGAATACACAGTTAAACTCATCAGGAATGTCTTGGCTTCCATTTTCGATGCAGACACCGCCTCTGCCATCCGCATTCTTTACGGCGGTAGCGCCAATGCCGCCAACATCTCTGAATTCATCTCACAGCCCAATATCGACGGAGCGCTTGTCGGCGGAGCCAGCCTGAAGCCTGCTGAATTTATCGACATGGTAGAACAAACCGCCAAATTCAGACCCCGCACCTTAATGTCAGACCCATTATGAAGCATCTTGTCGCGATCGTGGGGCCTACCGGTATAGGCAAAAGCGATCTGGCGCTGAAACTGGCAGGCGAATTCCGTGGCGAGATCGTCAGCGCCGACAGCCGCCAGCTGTACTGCGGACTGGACATCGGCACCGCCAAGCCTACGCCCGAAGAGCAAAAACACGTTCGGCATCATATGATAGATATAGCCCCACCCGATCAGTGTTTCAGCCTGACGCAATACCAGGAAGAGGCCTGCCGCGCTATCGACGACATTTATTCCAGAGGAAACCTGCCGCTGCTCACTGGCGGTAGCGGCCTGTACGTGTGGGCAATCCTCGAGGGCTGGCAAATACCGAAAGTAGCGCCTGATGTGGAACTGCGAAGACAGCTTGAGGAAAGAGCAGCATCTGGTGATGAACAGAAGCTTTATGAGGAGCTTCGCGAAGCTGACCCTGAGGCTGCAGCACATATTGACCCGCGCAATATCCGCCGCGTCATTCGAGCGCTGGAAATACAAAAAGGCGGCGCCGTTCAAAAACCCGCCAGAACAGCCCCCTATTTCGCGTTTCTGATAATCGGACTGAACACCGACCGGCAGACTCTCTACCGCCGCATTGACGAACGCGTTGACGCCATGATAAACCACGGTTTGGTCGATGAAACCCGCTCCCTGATGGCGCTGGGATACGGACTTGACCTTCCAGCCATGTCCGGCATAGGATACCGCCAAATCGGCGAATACCTGACGGGGAAAACCAGCATTAATGACGCTGTTCAAAAAACAAAAACCGAAACCCACCGCTTGGTGCGTATGCAGAATAACTGGTTTAGCCGGAAAGATGATAGAATAAACTGGTTTGATATCCAACCCGATCCGTATCCGGACATTCACAAGTTGATAAGCGGCTTTCTGAAAGAACAGAGGATTTAATGCAATTCACCAAACTGCAGGGGTTAGGCAACGATTTCGTCATGATTGACGCTAGGGGCATCATCCGTAACTGGTCGTCGTTGGCGGGCAGGGTCTGCGACCGGCATCGCGGCATAGGCGCCGACGGATTGCTGGCACTGCTGTCATCCGACAAGGCCGATTTCAGAATGCGCATTTTCAACCCAGATGGCTCGGAAGCAGAGACCTGTGGCAACGGCCTGCGCTGTTTTGTACGCTACCTTTATGAGCAACGCTTGATAGAAAATGCAACATGTACGATCGAAACCATGGCCGGCGTGCGCCCCGCCAAGGTCATCAACAAACCCGAAGGCGGCACCGAAATCCGGGTTGGCATGGGAAGCCCTGAATTCAATCCAGACAGAATCCCCGTAGCAGCGACACCCGAAAAAGGGCGGTTAATTGACATAATGCTTGGGGATTACCCACTGGAGATAGCCGGGCATACGCTCAAACTAAACTTTGTGTCCATGGGAAATCCACATGCGGTCTGTTTTACAGACGAACCGGTTGCCGGGTTTCCGCTTCAAAACATCGGTCAGGCGATAGGAATGCATCCCTTGTTTCCGCAGGGAGTCAACTTTGAAATAGCCCGCGTGACAGGCGACGATGAAATAGAAATGCGCGTCTGGGAACGCGGCGCAGGGGAAACACTGGCCTGCGGTAGCGGCGCCTGCGCGGTTGCCATAGCCGGCCACGTCCTTGGCCTCACCACCACAAACGTCTACGTCATACTGCCAGGCGGCCGGGCGCGGGTGGACTGGGATAAAACCAGCCAGGCATTTCTGACAGGTCCGGCGGAAACAGTTTTCACCGGCGAATGGCCGGAGTAACACGTCATGCTCAAAATACGTTTTCGGAAGGGAGATGCCGCATGAAACTGTCCCGGCGATTAGGACAACTCGCACCTTATCTGTTCGTTGAAATCAACCGAAAGATTGCTGAGAAACGCGCCCGCGGCGAAGAAGTTATCAGCTTCGGCATAGGAGACCCTGACCTGCCCACACCGGCTAATATCATCGACAAACTTTGCAGCGCCGCGCGCGAACCGGCCAATCACCGCTATCCCGAATCAGAAGGCTTACCGCAGCTACGGCAGGCCATTGCCGCATGGTATCAGAAGCGCTTTGAGGTAACCCTTGACCCTGATACCGAAGTTCTGCCGCTGATCGGCTCCAAAGAAGGCATCGGGCACATGTCATTCTGCCTTATCGACAAAGGCGAAATAGCGCTGGTGCCGGATCCCGCCTATCCGGTATACGGCATCAGCACGCAACTGGCCGGGGGTGAGCCATACTATCTGCCGCTAAAAGAAGAGAACGGGTTTCTGCCAGACCTAGATAACATTCCAGAGGATATTCTGGAACGAGCTAAGGTTTTGTGGT
Organism: Dehalococcoidia bacterium; assembly: GCA_009779255.1. Classification (GTDB taxonomy): domain Bacteria; phylum Chloroflexota; class Dehalococcoidia; order Dehalococcoidales; family UBA1222; genus WREQ01. The sequence continues at coordinate 19,713 of WREQ01000014.1, read as the reverse complement.
TGAATTATCCCAATAATCCCACTGGAGCAGTGGCCGGACTGGATTTCTTCGAGCGCGCCATAGCGTTTGCACGCAAGCACAATCTAGCTATCTGCCATGACGGGCCTTACTCCGAGGTGGCCTACGACGGATACAAACCGGTAAGTTATCTTCAGGCCGACGGAGCGCGTGAAGTTGGCGTAGAATTCCATTCGCTTTCCAAAACATACAACATGACCGGATGGCGCGTCGGTATGGCGGTTGGCAACGCCACCATGATAGACGCCCTCAAAAGGATAAAATCCAATCTTGATTCCGGCATACCACAGGCTATCCAATATGCCGCCATTGAAGCTCTGAGCGGCCCACAGGACGCTATAGCTCAACACAGCCGTATCTATCAGCAGCGCCGTGATCTGGTGGTTGACGTACTGAACGACATAGGCTGCAATGCTATCGCGCCCAAAGCCAGCCTCTACGTCTGGGCCAAAGTACCACCGAATTACACCTCCATGGATTTCGCGGCCAACCTGCTGGAACAAACTGGAGTGATGGTGATTCCGGGCACTGGCTACGGTCCCAGCGGAGAAGGTTATGTGCGGCTTTCGCTGACACTTAACGACGCTTCTCTAGTAAAAGCGCTTTCAAAGCTATCAGGCTGGCAGGATCCATGCAATCCGTTCAAATCCAAACACTGACAGGAGGAAAATATTCCTAGGACTATCCATACCACCAAAGCCCCCCGGGAGCAGGCATTTCTGGTCGGGGTTGATACGGGAAACCGGGACGGCTGGACAGAGCAGGAGTCCCTCGAGGAACTAGCGCAACTGGCCAAGACTGCCGGCTCGCAGGTTGCCGGACGCCTCATCCAGAAAATGAGTCACCCCAATCCCCTGTCATATCTTGGAAAAGGCAAACTGGATGAACTGGCGCACAAACGACAGGGAGCCAACTGGGACCTGATTGTGTTCGACGACGAACTCACCCCGCGCCAGCAGGAATTCCTTGAAAAATCCCTTGACATAAAGATTATTGACCGCGTGGCGCTGATTCTGGACATCTTCGCGCGCCACGCCCGTACACACGAAGGCAAACTCCAAGTGGAACTGGCGCAGCACCAATACCTGCTACCAAGGTTGGCCGGCCAGTGGGGACATCTTGAGCGGCTGGGAGCCGGAATCGGTACGCGCGGCCCAGGCGAATCCCAGCTCGAAACCGATCGCAGGCTCATCCGCACAAAAATCAACCGCCTCAGGAAACAACTTGAAGAAATACGCAAGCACCGCTCTCTCTACCGCGAAAACCGCCGCCGCACCGGCATACCGGTTATAGCGATAGTGGGCTACACCAACACCGGAAAGAGCACCCTCCTGAACTCATTAAGCAAGGCCGAAGTCCTTGCCGAAAACAAGCTTTTCGCCACGCTTGATCCTACCACCCGCCGCCTGGTTCTTCCGGACCTGAGTACCGCGCTGCTCACCGATACCGTGGGTTTCATACGCAAGCTGCCAACCGGACTGGTCGAGGCCTTCCGCGCCACACTGGAAGAAATTGCTGAGGCTTCGGTCATACTGCATGTCGTCGACCTTACATCCTCCAACGCGCCGGAACAGAGTCTTGTGGTAGAAGGGGTTCTGAAAGACCTAGGATTAACGGATAAACCACGGGTGACTGCTCTAAATAAAATCGACTCGCTGCTGGATACCAGCCAAACTTGGGACGAAGGCACCGCCATGGAATTTCTTAGTCACATGACGGAAGACAATCCACATACCGTTTTAATCTCCGCAGAAAAGAAATGGGGACTGAAAAATCTGCTGGAAACGCTCAACATGGTCATAAAGGAGCTAACCGCTTCCGACGCTATTCGTCCCGTGGTGGGGCATGTATGATACCTATGAGCGGGCGGGCACGGTGGCTGACACTATGCGCCGGCGATAAAGAGCTGCTATTACTTTACTATCGTCAACTGCAACTTTTCCTTCAGCGCCTCCTGCAGCACTGCCGAAAAACTGATACCCGCTGCTTCAGCCTTGCGTTTTAGATTGCGTGGCAAACTGACATTTGTTCTTTCGGCAGTAGTGTCTATGTTCTGCCGATAGGCATCAAAGTCAATGTCAACATACATCGCAACCTCCCCCTTAGCAGTCTCAGGCAGAGTGGTTGACGGCTCAGGAACAGGCAGCCCCATATCCTGCGCACATATTGCCCATGCACCAATGGCATCCCGCGCCATGTACAGCGCTTCTGCTATATCACTTCCCTGTGTATCTATATCTAAATCAGGGATAGACACGAGGTAGCCGGTTTCGCTTGGGCTTAAAATAATCGGGTATGCTTTCATGTACAACTCCTTCGCAAAGGCTATTTCAATCCTCTGCGTTTGATGATTTTTCGCGCTAGGATTTCGTTAATTTCTGAATGCCTAGCAATTGGTTCCAACGCCTTGCCGTTAGTATAAACGGTATGATCGCCGCAATCGCGGGCTTTCCACCATCCATTGTCCAGTAGTAACTTTATCAAATCTCGGCGTTTCATCCTAACCTCATTATACACAATCTTTGCGCATATTGTCAACACCTGTACTACCCCGCCACGGCCAGAGCGGCGCTAACCTGTTTGCGCGTTGCACCACTCATTTGGGCAATGATGGTGATGGTGGCGGCGGCGGCGGGGATAGTGTGGTGACCATGTGCTGCCATGTGGCAGAGTAGTGTCAACCAGATTCCCCAGCCCTGCCGCCTTGGTTTGTGTGACATAACGGGCTGGCAGCGTAGTGGGGACGCAGATATAAGGGAGAGATATAGGTTGTTGTTTGGCTTTAGCACTCATACGGCACCCCATGTTATAGATTCGGCGTATGTGGGTTTGCGGTACGATAACACCTCGCGTAGCAGCTGATAATATTGCCCCTCGGACGCTCCGCCGCGATCAAAGGCCTCCATTTCCTGCTCAATGTAGAGGTAGTGATCTGTATCGATCTCCCCCGCTCTGTGCCTCTGGTAGAGGTATGCTCTGCCCCATAACCAATTTTCGGCGCGGGCGTATTTAGCGGCCTCCTGGAATGTGATATCTGGAGCTGTGGTCATCTGCCACCCCATGCCGCGGGGAGGTGGCAGATACCGCATACCCAGCGATCATCTGTGCGGCGCCACCAGTTGCGCCGGTGGCAGGTGTAGCAGCGGTGTGTTGGGGGTGTTTTTGCGCCCTGGGATTGGTAAGATCCGTCTGGCGTTTTTGCGCCCATTTCTGGGGTATTTTTGCCCCCGAATCTTGGTTCGCACAATATATATTATGTAGCATTACAGGCGCGAAGGGCAGCTAACATGACATAATAACGGCTGGTTCTATCAAGGCCATTGGGAGCATACTCTGCAACTGTTTACATGGGACTGCCAATGACAACCAGCGCTAGTACAAGTACAAGGATGAGTAGCAGAAGTACAATGACGAAGACCATCTGACACCCAATTTAGCTCCATTATGTCATCGCAAATTTAGATGGAAAAGCCAGTACTTCTGCCTGTCCGGTTTGAGGTTCTTTGATGACAAGTTGGTGGGCTCGGCAGGATTCGAACCTGCGACCAATCGGTTATGAGCCGACAGCTCTGGGCCACTGAGCTACGAGCCCCCAGGCAAACTATCGATAGTCCTGTGGGGTGATTGTCACCGTAAACAATTCAAACGAGTCACTGCTTTTGAACACGTACTCATAAGTTACTGCCATGCCATTGAAAACTTCAAACTCATTACTGTTCTGAATCTCGTTCAGCATCATCAAGTAGAACAGAGTCCTTAGTAGCGCAAGCTCGTCAGCGGAGATAGCGTCTCTTGTATAGGTCATCAGCGTATAGGTATATTGGAGAGTTCTGCCAGGAAGCACCTCGCAACCATCCACACGCAGCTCTGAGCCAAACATCATAGGAAATGCCGCATTGGTCATGGCTGCGTAATATGCAAGAAAGTTGTCAACTGAATTATCAACTGTTGTAGTGACGGTAACTGGAGGTGCCGTTGTTGTAGAGGTGACGGTGGTAGATACCGTTGTAGGGATAGTGGTTGAAACGGTTGTTGTAGTAGTTGCGGTAGTAGTTTCGTTAACGGTAATGGGAACAGTCGTGGTGACTGTTGTTGAACACCCGGCGAGCACACTTCCGCACATCAGCACAAGCGCAGCAAGACCAACAAGCAATACTTTTTTCACAACTAAACTCCTTCCAATTTTTGCGACACCCCTGACAGCGCCTTCACCCTGCTTAACTTATGTCCAGTTCTAATCAGATTTCACACGCACATCGTCACCATATCTTATTCAAAGCGATTGCTTTACACTTGGTGGAGCGGGAGACGGGATTCGAACCCGCGACAACCTGCTTGGAAGGCAGACACTCTACCGCTGAGTTACTCCCGCATGAACCAAGAGCTATTCTAAGGCTGAAAGACGGCATTGTCAAGAATAATTTGCATTCAAGGCATCCATGCCGGCCGTAAAACTATATGCCAAGCCTATCGACCAACTCACGAGTCGGATTAATCTTGTTCAGGCTGTAGAAATGCAAGCCTGGCGCCCCTCCCGCGAGCAGCTCTTTGCACTGTTCAACGGCGTAATCCAACCCGGCCTTGTAGATTTCATGCTCATCGTCCACAAGAGGCTTGAAGATGTCATGCACGCGCTGCGGGATGTTGGCGCCACAGCGCGCAGCAAAATCCAGTGTTTTCTGGTAGCTGGTAATCGGAAGGATGCCAGGCAGGATGGGCACCATTACGCCAAGGACGCGCAAACGCTCCACATACTCAAAATAATCAGCGTTATTGAAAAACAGCTGTGTGATTACAAAGTCTCCGCCGGCATCGACCTTGAGCTTGAGGTACTTGGCGTCCGCATCGCGGTCGGGAGCCATGATATGCCCCTCTGGAAACCCAGCCACGCCGACACTGAAATAGTCGCCGTGCCTGCGAATCATCTCGACTAACTCGGAGCAATACTCCAAATCGCCTTCGACCGGAGTTTCACCTTCTTTCAACTGGGGAGGATCGCCGCGCAGCGCCAGTATATTACAGATATCTCTGGACCTCATATCGGTCAGTATCTTTTCCAGTTCAGCACGCTTGTGCCCAACGCAAGTCAGGTGATGCATTGTGGGAACGCCAAGCCGTTTCTGCAGCTCGGACACCAAATCCATGGTAAGCTCACGGGTGGACCCACCCGCGCCGTAGGTCACCGAAAACCAGTCCGGTTTCAACTCATTGAGCGCATCGCTGACAACATACAGGTTCTCAACGCCCTTGGGAGTTTTCGGGTGGAACGCTTCGAACGAAAGCGTCCTCTTCTTGTTTTTTAAAACATCAGAAACCTTGGCAACCATACGGACCCTACTGTAAAAATAAATCCATTCCCCGAGCCATAGACACGAAAAATCGGGGTGAGAGGATTCGAACCTCCGACCTCAGCGTCCCAAACGCTGCGCGCTAGCCAGCTGCGCTACACCCCGCACCACCATGGTAACCTATACGGCCCAACTGCCAGATACGGCGTTATTTTACCGTAATGGCGTTGAAGCTGCAGGCTTCATAGCAGCGCCCACACCTGACGCATTTGGCCAGATCAAGCACCGCCGGCTGACTCCCCGCTTCAAGCGTAATAGCATTTTGGGGGCAAGCCGCCACACACGCCCCGCAACACTTGCAGGTATCCAGAATAACGTAGGTGGTCGATTGCTCCGTGCGGCAATCAGGGCACTGTGCAAACCTTTCAATTGGCAACCTGCCCTGTTTGGCCATGTAAGCCAACTGTTTCTCGGGAGCATATGCACTCCCGCATTTGGCGCAAGTCTTGAGCGTAAATTCCAGTTTACCGCCGGGGATATTGATAACTCTTTTATCCGGCTCGTCGCTCAATGTGACCGCCTGTGTCGGGCAGATATAGGCGCAGGCACCGCAGGCGATGCACTTTTCCTTATCCCAGACTACAGATGCCTTTTGCTCCCCTTCTGCATTGAGGAAGGTTATGGCGCCCACGCCCACTTTATCCTGGCAGGCGCGCACGCACATCCGGCATAAAATGCATTCTTCTTTGTCGCTCTTCAGTTTAACCATTTTTTCAAACCCGTCCCTTTATCAGTTTTGCAACCGGCATAAAACGTCTCTTCGCCAACAATCAGCCGCAACCGGCCTTGGCCTTGATTTCGTTATACTTCTCAACCACTTTCTGCTGGATGTCACCCAGCATCTCGGGCGTCAGGTGGCGAAAACGCCCCTGAAGCGAAGTGTAGTCCGTGAGTGGTCTGAGCCTAGGAAAATCAAGGCTCATTTTATACTTGCCATTCTCGACCTCGTAGAGCGGGAAAACGCCAGTTTCAGCCGAGAGGCGTCCGAGGCGTATGGTCAAATCGCCGGCGCAGCGCCAACCGGTAGGACACACTGACATTACCTGAATATACGACGGGCCGTCGACATTGAGCGCCTTTTTGACCTTCTCCATCAGGTCGAATGGGTAGCTCGGATTGGCGGTAGCCACATAGGGAATACCGTGAGCCACGGCAAGCGCAGGCATGTCTTTCTTCCAGGACGTCTGCCCTGTACTCTTTTTGCCGGCGGGCGAAGTGGTGGTCGAGGCACCAAAAGGCGTGGCCGAGGAGCGCTGTACCCCAGTGTTCATATAAGCTTCGTTGTCGAAACAGATATACAGCAGCTTGTGCCCGCGCTCCATAGCTCCGGAAAGCGACTGAAAGCCAATATCCAGAGTGGCGCCATCACCGGCAATGGCCACAACATTGGTATCGGACTGGGGGATAAGCCCCTTGCGCATCATGGCCTTGAGTCCGGATTCAATGCCTGAGGAGACCGCAGCGGTATTCTCGAAAAGGGTATGTATCCACGGCACATTCCACGAGGTGTTAGGAACCTGCGAGGCAATGATCTCCATACAGCCGGTGGCGTTAACCACCACGACATTTTTGCCCGCAGCCTTGACTGCCAGCCTTACCGCCAGAACCTCCCCACAGCCGATGCACGCGCGGTGTCCCGGCGAGAAAGATTCTTCTTTTTCAACCAGTTTTGAAGCGTAAATATTCAGATTCTGCATGGTTATTCCCTCACACCAAACATCTGGAACTCCCGGTCACTGCCGGTTTTCGCCAGCTCAATACCGCGTTTGACAATGGCACTAAAACCATCAACCGTTATGTCACGTCCGCCCAGTCCACCCACGAAGCTGACGATTTTAGGCCTGGGATTGGCATCGTAAAGCGCCGAACGGATCTCTGAACAAACCGGACCGCCGGGGCCACCGACTGACAACGCGCGATCCAGTACGATAAGCGTTTCCGCGCCTTTTACCACGGCGCGCAGTTCCTCAAACGGAAATGGTCGCCACAGCCGCAGGCGTACAAGGCCGATATCCAACCCCTCTTCCCGCAAAGCATCAACCGCCGTCATGGCTGTTTCGCTGAAGCTGCCAATGGTAAACAGCAGCGTTTTGGCATCATCTGCCCTGTAGCTCTCAACCGGCTTATACTGCCTGCCGAACTTGCCGGCAAACTCATCCCACACCTTCAGAATCGTCTGTTTCGATTGCCGCAGCGCGGTTTCATGCGCCCACCGGGCCTCGGTATAGATGAAAGGAGGGGCAAAATCGCCCATTGCCACGGGTTTCGCAGGATTCAACGGAAGGGGGTATTTGTTGGGCGGAAGAAAATCTTTAACCTCTTCTGGTTCGGGGAAAAGCATCGGCTCAATAACATGAGAAAGATGGAACCCGTCGAGATGCACCATCACAGGCAGCAGCACTTTATTGTCTTCGGCGATGCGGAAAGCGCAGATGACGTTATCCACCACATCCTGGCCGTTTTCACAGAAAATCTGTATCCAGCCAGTGTCACGCACCGCCATAACATCGGAGTGGTCACCCCAGACGGAGAGTGGCGCCGCCAAGGAGCGATTCGCGACAGTCATCACAATAGGCAGCCGCATACCGGATGCGACATACAAAACCTCGTGCATAAGCTCAAGCCCCTGCCCTGCGGTAGCCGTAAATGTACGCGCACCCACAGCAGCTGACCCGAGGCAGGCCGACATTGCGGAGTGCTCGGACTCGACCGGCACATACTCGGCATTTAATTCGCCGTCTGCCACCAACTCGGCGATGTGCTCTACAATGTGGGTTTGTGGGGTAATCGGGTAAGCCGCCACCACATCAACGTCGGCCATCTTGACCATCTCGCCGATGGCGACGGAAACCTCCATTCCGACACGCTTGGTCATCAGGACTCCTCCTTCATAGTAACCGCCAGTATAGGGCATTCCCTGGAACAAATACCGCAGCCCTTGCAGTAATACAGATTAGCTTCAAACGCACCGCCCGCATTCTCCACGATGCACCCCTCGGGGCAGTACAGCGCGCACAAGCCGCATTTTATGCAGCGTAGCGTGGCGAACTCAGGCCGCTGGGAGCGCCAGTCGCCGGTGCGATTGACGGAGGCGCTGCCGGGGGTGGTGGCAATACAGCCAATCTCCAAATCTCTTGAGGTCAATTCATTATCTGGTTTGGGATTAGACATTGGCCGCCTCCTCAGATATAGTCTCTTCGTAAGCACGTTTCATCGCGTTCAAATTCTTTTCCGCCAGCTTCCCGAAACGATACTTCAAAGGCTCAGCGACGGATTCAAGATTGATTATCCCCGAAGCCTTGACAAGCGCGCCCAGCATGGTGGTGTTGACGATGGGAACACCAAGAGTTTCCTTTGCGATGCGGCTGGCATCTATAACCGCGATGCGATACTGCCCACGGATTTCCGCCGGCACGGCTTCCGCCGACTTTGCGTTGACCACCACCAAGCCATTCGGCTTGAGTCCGGCGGTCACTTTCACAATAGTAAGCAGTGACGGATCGAGAACCACCACGATGTCCGGCTGGGTCACCTCGGCACGGATTCGGATGGGTTTGTCGCTTATACGAATAAACGACAACACAGGGGCACCCCGGCGCTCCGGCCCAAAACTGGGGAAGGCCTGCGCGTACCGGCCTTCGGCTATGGCCGCCTGGGCTACAAGTTCGGCAGAGGTTACCGCCCCCTGTCCGCCGCGCCCGTGCAACCTTACGGCGATAATATCGCTGTCTATGATAACACCTCCCAATATAATGAACTGCCCCTGGGGCGACTCGAACGCCCGCTTCCGGCTTCGGAGGCCAGCGCTCTATCCGACTGAGCTACAGGGGCTGAATGACAATTTTACCCAAATAAAAACCAGAAGGCAAACAGCGGCGGTTTCCTTCGTGAAATTTTACCATTGCCATATTTTATGTCAAACAAAAACCGGGTGACCCCTTAAAAATCGTGTCATTGCGGTCCGTTTGGGAGGAAACCGCAATCCAGAGCGGTAATAAATCCATGCTGGAGGGAGCGTAGCGACCGAAGGATGGATTTGTGCGGTGTAAAGACCAGTCCTTCTCCCTTTGGCGAAATGGAAGCCTTGCCCACAGGTAAGTCAAGTGATTTTCTCCAGCGAGGACTTGGGAAGATTCCACATTGATCACCCTTTCCCAAAGAAGGCTAAAGCTGAAGACTAATAACCAACGGCTAACCTAAGAGGCCCGCTCCCAACCCTTAACTTCTATCCATGCGGCCTTTACCCCCACAGAATTATCCGCTAGAATATCAGTAGCACTTTCCCGTCGGCAAATACCGGTTGCCTTTGACCATGTAACTCAACACAGGATTAAGGAGATAGTGCAATGGATTATGGAGCAGCAATCGTATCAACAACCGTATTATTTATAGCAATAGCACTGGTTGCTACGGTAGCCTGTATTTTTTTCATGGTTTGGTTGTGCAAGCTGGCCTATAATCACGGAAAACAAACCGGCAACACGACGGTATCAATCATCCTGATTGTAGTCGGTTGTTTCTTCGCACTGCCACTGATCCCCGGGATTTTCCACCTTATCGGCACGACCAACGCCTCCAAAAACACCTCCGGGGTTAATAACGAGGGCGCAGATTGCATCAAGATTAGATGCCACAACTGCAAGCAACTGGCTGATGAAAAAGCGGCTTATTGCCACGGGTGCGGCACGAAGCTCAACTGAAAACGATAAATTCGCTTTGAAAAATGACACGGAGAGGTGTCCGAGTGGTTGATGGTGCCGCTCTCGAAAAGCGGTCTCTGCGCAAGCGGAGCGTGGGTTCGAATCCCACCCTCTCCGCCATTACATTAGGCAGGCTCCCTATTTACCATGCTTTGTGCATTGTTAAGCTAAGGGTATATTTTTGGAGTAGAATCATTGCCACAATGAAGATTTAATACAGCGGCCTACGGGAATGAAAGACTACGCATGCTTGAGGCTGCTTGTCCAACGTAATGCAGTTCTGATTTATGTTAGCACTTGGCTAAATTAGACTTACGGATCGACTTTGTTAGATTGGCGAATCGTTATCAAATGATTGCAATTATCGGCACATACAACAAAGCTATCTGCTACACGAGTAAACTTGAACCCGTAGCAGAAGAGCAAATCAGGATGGTCTGCGATCGCTCTGAGTTCGCCGACTGTAAAATTCGTATAATGCCGGACGTTCACGCAGGGAAAGGTTGTACCATCGGCACAACTATGACAATTACGGACAAAATTGTCCCTGGCATGGTTGGTGTGGACATCGGGTGCGGCATGGAAACAATCAAAATCGCGGAGCGTAAGATCGACTTCCATACGCTTGACAGGCTCATTCGCCGCGACATACCTTGCGGACACGAGATAAGAGATACTGAACACGCACTGAACGCTGAAATTAACCTCAACACTTTACGATGTCTTTCAAAGGTCAACCTTGTCCGCGCAAGACGCAGTATTGGGACGCTCGGCGGTGGCAACCATTTTATTGAGGTTGCTAGAAATGAAACCGGCGAGTTGTACCTTGTTGTTCATTCCGGCAGCCGTCATATCGGAAACGAGGTAGCTCTATGGTATCAGGATGAAGCATATCGTTCGCTCTGCGGCGGTTCAAAAAAGCAGATAACGGATACAATCGCCGCGCTGAAAGCAGAAGGATATGCATACCAAATCTCCGACAAAATCAAGCTGTTGAAAAGTGCCAAAACAGACATTATCCCCAAAGACCTTGCTTACGTCAGCGGCGAGTTGTTTGACGACTATATCCATGACATGAAGATTATTCAGCAGTTCGCCGTTCTGAACCGGAAAGCCATGGCCGAGATTATCCTGAGAGGCATGGGTTTGACGGAGGTAGAACGCTTTACCACCACACACAATTACATAGACACTGACACTATGATTCTCCGCAAAGGCGCGGTATCGGCAAAATGCGGCGAACGTCTGCTTATTCCAATAAATATGCGCGACGGGAGCCTAATCTGCGTTGGCAAGGGAAACGACGACTGGAATCAGTCTGCGCCGCATGGCGCAGGACGGCTGACGAGTCGTACGGCGGCATTCAGAATGCTCTCGATGGATGAGTATATCGCTGAAATGAGCAGCGTGTTTACAACGAGCGTCAACAGGGGCACGCTCGATGAGTCGCCGATGGCGTACAAACCGATTGACGAGATTGTTTCGCACATTGAGCCGACCATTGAGATTATCGAGAGGGTGCGGCCTGTATATAACTTTAAGGCGAGTGAGTGAATGAGTTGTTTGCGGCTGAAAACAGCATCATGGCACACAAAAACATGGATGCCGCTTTTTGGCAATCATATTCATCGCCTTTGCAAAGCAACTTTGCACTGACTGATGCAATTACGGAAGAATGGACTTGAATCCCACATGAGTCATTCTGCTTCCCTCCCTTTAACACTGTCTTAACTGAACACATTATAATGGTGCCAATCCCACTCCCCACCAGCCCCATGAAAATCGTGGCGCCGACGAATGGGAGAACAACATATGAGAAAACGTATTTTCCATGTCATCGAATCCGCTGGCACCACCGACCGGTGAGGCAACTTCCACGATTAACTGATGATAGTGGCCATCGTGGCCAGCCTAGTCCCCCTGACCTTTAAATCCGATAGCAAGGTCTTTGTCATCATTGGCTACATCACTGTCAGCATATTCATCGTCGACTAGCTGCTCAAGCTGATGACCGCTGATTTCAAATACAACAAATCATCCCCGGCCTCTTTCTTGAGGTATCCACGCCGTTATCGACCCGATTTCAATTCTGCCGTCGCTGACGATGCTGAACAGCGGCCTCAAACTTTTGCGTCTGCTGCGCATATTCCGCGCCATGCGTGTTTTCAACGTGCTGAAATCGTTCCGCTATTCAAAGAGCCTGCGCACCATTATCAGTGTCTTCAAAAAACAGCAACATGTGTTTATCGCGGTGGGCACTCTGGCGATAGGCTATATTCTGGCTGTAGCACTGATTATGTTCAATGTCGAACCGAACTCGTTCGACTCCTTCCTCGATGCGGTCTGCTGGGCCACGATCTCCGTGACCACAGTCGGCCATGGAGACATCTATCCAGTTTCGGCTTTCGGGCGCCGTCGTCACTATCGTCTCTGCCATCTTCGGCATTGCCGTCGTGGCGCTGCCGACCGGCATTATTACCCAGCGAGATCAGCCGGAAAAACACGGGTGAAAACGACGACGACAGCAATTCACTGTGATGTCGCTTGGATTGCAATCCAAGGTCGCGGATTCTGTTAAACATGCGTGAAAAACCGTCTCCCAATGTTGCCGCATTGTTCCAGACACTACGAGATTTGTCACAGGCAGGCTTGTAACTTCCGGCGAGGGAAGCCGCGCAAGGTTCATCTGCCGTATTCAGGCAGACCATTTACATCTTTTCTCTCAAAACGCTATAATGATCTCTCATCATGCGGAGAGGTGCTGGAGTGGTCTAACAGGCACGCCTGGAGAGCGTGAGTCGGAGTAATCCGACCGTGGGTTCGAATCCCACCCTCTCCGCCAAATGGCACTTATCCGAACCCTAAACTAATCCCCATTGACGACGGTTTCGGCTTTGTCAGATTTATCAAAGACATTCATTTATGAGATAAGGGCGAAGCGTTCGACGCTTCGCCCTTAATAGTATCTTTGTCAGGAGTAAGCTGCATTTTGAGATTGGCTCTGGCGGCGGTACGTGGGAATTTGGGAACGGGGCAGCATTCAGCTATAACGGCCACTAGGTCCGTTCCCGAGTTTAACATAGTTTTCTGTGAGCGCGACCGATCTTTCCCTGATTTGACAAGCATCCGTAAACAATGTAATTTAGATTAAACCGTTGAGGCGGGAGTAACGGCATTAGTGCGCCATACAGAGAGTCCGGGCAGATGAGAACCGGGCGGGAAAGGCAGAGTGTCAAATGGGCCGCTGAGGGCGTGGTGAAAGGCGCATATGCCAAGTACTCCATGACGTAAGGCATACGTTAGTTGCCGGGGGTATGTTGGTACCCCATAAGCGCACGGGCAATCGTGAATCAGGGTGGCACCGCGAATATTGAATTTCGTCCCTGACAAGGCATTTAGCTTTGTCAGGGACTTTTTATTTTTGAGAGTAATTTTAGAGGAGGCGTTATGGGCAAAGGCAAATTTGGGATTTTTGGAGGGCAATACGTTCCTGAAACTCTGATGAGCGCAATTCTGGAACTGGAACAAGCATACATGTATTGGTCTGCTAATCAGGGCTTTACCGACGAACTTAATGACCTGCTCGCGCGGTACGCAGGCAGACCTTCGCTTTTGTACTTCGCCCGCAAAATGACGGCGAGTCTTGGAGGGGCCAAGATATACCTAAAGCGCGAGGACTTAAACCATACTGGTTCTCATAAAATCAACAATGTTTTAGGACAAGCACTCCTAGCGAAAAAAATGGGCAAGTGCCGCCTTATTGCAGAAACTGGAGCGGGACAACACGGCGTTGCTGTTGCCACCGCTGCCGCACTAATGGATATGGAATGTGAGGTCTACATGGGCCAGGAGGATATGGAGCGGCAGGCGCTTAACGTTTACCGCATGGAGCTTTTAGGAGCTAAGGTCAATCCAGTTACAACCGGCACAGCCACTCTCAAAGACGCCGTAAACGCAACAATGCGTGAGTGGGCGGGTCGAATGACAGATACGCACTATTGCCTTGGTTCGGTCGTGGGACCGCATCCATTTCCTACTATCGTACGCGATTTTCAGGCAGTCATTGGGCGCGAGATCAAAGAACAGATCTATGCCGTTGAGGGCCGTTTGCCCGATACCATAATCGCCTGCGTTGGCGGTGGCAGCAATGCCATCGGCTCTTTCTATGAGTTTATAGAGAATGAAAGTGTGGAACTGGTTGGATGCGAGGCAGCGGGAAAAGGCGTGGATACTCCGGAGAACGCAGCTACCATCACCAATGGCTCCGTCGGAGTCTTTCACGGTATGAAGACCTATTTTTGCCAAGATGAGTTCGGGCAAATAGCGCCGGTGTACTCTATCTCCGCAGGCTTGGATTACCCCGGCATCGGTCCGGAGCACGCAAGCTTGTTTGAGCAAAAACGCGCACGGTATGCTCCAATTACAGATACGGAAGCCGTGGCAGCATTTGAATATCTGGCCAAGACCGAGGGCATTATCCCAGCCATTGAAAGTGCCCACGCCGTTGCCTACGCCCTAAAATATGCGCCTATGTTGGGCAGGGATAAAACAATAGTCGTTACTCTGTCCGGGCGGGGAGATAAAGATGTGGCAGCCATCGCAAGATATAAGGGGGTATCCGTCAGTGAGTAAGATTAGCCAGGCATTCTCCGCAGGAAAAGCCTTCATTCCCTTTATTACAGGCGGGGATCCGGACATCAAGACAACGGAAAAACTGCTGTATGCCCTTTATGAGGCCGGGGCAGACCTTATCGAAATCGGCATCCCTTTTTCTGATCCAATCGCCGAAGGCCCGGTCATTGAAGCGGCTGACGAGCGTGCGTTGAGGGCAGGGTGTACGGTGGAAAAACTTTTTGACCTTGTATCGCGCGTACGCGCCGACATCAATATTCCTCTGCTGTTTATGACTTACTATAACCCAATTTTTGTCTACGGTACTTCAAAGTTTACCAAATGCTGTGCAGAAAGCGGCATTGACGGAATCATCGTCCCCGACCTGCCATTTGAGGAAAGGGATGAGCTTCTCGAGCCGTGCATTGCGCAAGGACTAAAGCTTATCTCTCTCATTGCACCGACCTCCAAGGACAGAATTGAGACCATCGCACAAAACTCAGATGGTTTTATCTATTGCGTGTCATCTATAGGGGTTACCGGCGAGCGTCATGCACTGGATGAAAGTGCCAGACACATGGTAGCGCAAGTTAGGCTGGTAACCGATATCCCTTGTGCAGTCGGCTTTGGGATTTCCACTGCTGCCCAAGCGCGCAAAGTAGCAGAGTTTGCCGATGGCGTAATCGTCGGGAGCGCCATTGTACGATTGGTTGGCGAGTACGGACAGGACTGTGTTGCTCCGGTATCGCAATTTGCAGAAGAGATTAAACAAGCAATTACCGACATATAATCAAAAAACAGGAGAAAAAAGGACATGTATAAGGAAATTTTAGGCAAAATAACCACCCACCATGAACTGACGGAGGCAGAGATTTCAGAATTGATTTCAGCCATCAATGAGGGCACCATCAGCGATGTCCAAATTGCAGGTTTCCAAGTGGCACTGCTGATGAAGGGAGCTTCTCTTCAGGAGACTGCGTATATTGCCAAAGCCATGCGCAACAATTGCGTTCCCTTAAGACCGAAGGTAGCCGAGGAAACCATGGATACCTGCGGCACAGGCGGAGGTCTTTCTACCTTCAACATTTCTACCGCCACGGCGGTTGTTGCCGCAGCTGCAGGTATTCCTGTTGCCAAACATGGTAGCCGCTCCATCGCCAGCCTCTCCGGAAGCGCCGACGTATTGGAGGCTTTAGGCGTCAATATCAATTTGCAGCCACGCGAAGTGGAGATGATGATCGAAGAAATCGGGCTAGCCTTTCTTTACGCGCCACTCTTTCATCCGGTGATGGGAAAAGTTCTCCCGCCGGAGCAGGATCTGGGTATCAAAACCATCTTTTATTCCATTATCGGACCGCTGATTAATCCGGCTTTTGCACCCAGACATCTGCTGGGTGTCTACAAACTGGAACTGCTGGATATTGTTACCTACGTGGCCAAGGAGTTAGGATATACCAATGCCATGTTTGTACATGGTCTTGATGGGCTGGATGAGCTTTCCCTGCTCGGGAAAACGCGCATCAATCACCTGAAAAACGGCGAAGTTACCTCAACGGAAATTGCTCCGGAGGATTTTGGACTGTCGCGGTGTTCTCTTGCAGACATTGCGACTGGTACCCCGGAGACCAACGCCACCACTATCAAAGGTGTTTTTGCCGGCACAATCACCGGCCCAAGGCGCGATGCCGTTGTCTTAAATGCTGCAGGCGCACTTATTGTCGGCGGCAAAGCCGACAGTTTTCAGACAGGGATTGCCTTGGCGACTGAGCTCATAGACAGCGGAGCTGCCGCTAAGAAGCTACAGGCACTCAGGGAGATGTCCAATATCTTTGGGAAAAAGGCATGAGACCATTTTCCGCCGCAATCGCCTCAGAGAATGCGCGCGGTTATGTCGCCCTCATTCCTGATATTAAGTGCGTTTCTCCCAAAGAAGGTGATCTGCTTAAGGGGCGCGATCCGGTGGAAATATCAAGACAACTTAGAGGATACGGCGCCCCCGTGTTGTCAGTCGTTACCGAGCGCGAGTATTTTGGTGGAAGTCCCAAACTTCTGCGAAATATTGTCAAGAGCACAGGATTACCTGTATTGCGAAAGGACTTCATTACTCACTCCAATATGCTTACGGAGACAGTAGAGCTTGGCGCTGCAGCCGTATTACTGATTTGTGCTATAACCGACGAGGGAAATCTCCGGAGGCTTTACGAAAAAGCCTTATCGCTCAGCCTTGAACCTCTGGTAGAAGTTCATAATGCCACCGAGATGGAGTTTGCCTGCAAGCTGGGGGCACGCCTAATTGGCATCAATAACCGTGATATTACGACATTTGAGCGCGATGGCGGCGGGCCGAGTCTAACTGCTGCACTCGCCACAGGAGCTCCCTTCAATGCATTGTTGGTTAGCGAGAGCGGTATTACTACTCCTGACGAGGCAAGGCAGGCAGCCTCCTCAGGGGCAAACGCTATTCTTGCCGGCACAGCCCTGTGGCAAGCGCGCGATATGGAGGCAGCATATCGGTCGTTAAGGGTCGAGAGGAGCGAAGCATGCGACCGGTGGTAAAAATCTGCGGGCTCATGCGCGCAGAGGACGTAGCTATGTGCCTCATTTATGGAGCGGACATCTTAGGGTTTGTCGTTGACTATCCGATTCCAGTCCCGTGGAACCTTAACCCTGCCGCAGCCAAAGAGTTGATGTCCTCCGTATCAGGAAGAGCAAAAACCTGTGTCGTTACTGGCGGTTCGCCAGAGAATACCATCAGGCTGGCAAAGGAACTCAAGCCAGACTATATTCAGTTGCATGCCAGCGAGACCCTTGCCGATGTTGGCTATCTTGTCGGAAAACTTGGGGAATTCGGCGTAAAAATTATCAAGGCTGTTTTCCCAGATACACCTGATTTGGAAAAAACGGCAACAGATTTCTGCAAGACAGGTATCCACTCTCTGCTTTTTGATGCCCGCACACCGAATAACGCTATTACCGGCGGCATCGCCGACCTCTCACTTTTCCGCAGTCTGCAAATAGCAGCAATCATCCCCATCATTCTAGCAGGAGGTATCACTCCGGAAAACGTGACAAACATTGTCCTTATGTCTAAAGCTGAGGCCATTGACATCATGACTGGACTTGAACTCAGCCCCGGGGTAAAAGATGAGGCAAAAGTTGCAGCCCTATTCCAAGCACTGCGCGAAATGCCAATGGCTGACCAGTAGTTTATTATGACTGAAGTTGGGTATGCGGACAAAAACCTGGGCTTAAAATAAGTCAGGAGGTAGTCCGATGTATTCATAGGGGATAGTGAGGAATCAATAGTTCATTCTGATAGAGGGGGACACTATCGTTGGCCCGGGTGGATTGCCCGAATGGAGAAAGTTGGATTAACGAGGTCTATGTCCAAGAAAGGATGCTCCCCCGATAACGCTGTTTGCGAAGGATTCTTAGGTACGCTTAAAAACGAAATGTTCTACCATAGGTCATGGCGAGGTGTATCAATCAAGCATTTCATTGAAGAACTCGATAACTATCTCAGATGGTATAATGAGAAACGCATTAAGATGTCATTGCGGGGGCTATGAGTCCCGTAGAGTATAGGCGGAGTTGGGGAATACACATCTAACAAGTCCAGAAAAACGTCCGCATGCCCGTTTGCACGGAACTCACCTGGCATAATTAGGGCAGTAATTTTAATCTTTTCTCTCAAAACGCTATAATAATCTCTCATCGTGCGGAGAGGTGCTGGAGTGGCCTAACAGGCACGCCTGGAGAGCGTGAGTCGGAGTAATCCGACCGTGGGTTCGAATCCCACCCTCTCCGCCATTACATTAAGAGTCCTCTTGAATTTTTGGATTGCTTGGTCGGCAGAATATAACTTGTTCCGCACCCCGTTTGTAAGGAAACATCTGAAGTGTACGCATCAATTTTTACCACGACCGTACTGGTTTCCCTTGAAGCCCTCTTTGTAGGCATGTCATTAAAGCTGCAGAAGGGGTTCCGGCTGGTTTACAGCTTCATGATTTCCGGCTTTTTGATAGCCATGAGCCTCATCGCCTTTTTCGCATCGCGAGTATTGATCCGATTCATCGACTTCGAAGTATCCTGGCTTCTTGGCGGCGCTTTTGTTTTGCTTGGCATCGTAACTCTAGTATCAAAAGACGAAGGCAAAAATAAAACGAACCTGAATATAGGCACGATTATCGCGGCCAGTTTAATTATGGCTTTCGAATGTGTCGTGGCCACGATAGCGCTGACCATTTCTCACGGAGAGCTGTTGTTAATACCTTTTGCGGTATCCTTGGGACACCTCGTTATGTTAATTGTCGGATACTATGCCGTCGGGATTATAAAAGCATCCCATAAAACGAAAAAAATCATATCCTCATCCTGCCTGTTCATTATTGCCATCTTGTTTTTTACAGGAATAATCTAAAGACAAAGCCCCCTGCCGAACCGGTGCGACAACCGAACAGCGGAAGCCGGCCAGGCAGATTAACATGCAGGCACTTTACAGCGGGGGAGAAGTATAGTATTTTAATCGCATGGAAGACTTGGGACCGAATTATGCTTCTTTACTGGCGCAGATACTGAGTGTTATTTTTGCCAGTATCGTTCCTGTTGCTATCATCGTAATTGTGGTGACGATAATCAGGCGTCAAGTGCGCCATTAACAAAAAAACATACTCCACCCTGTAATCATCCATCGTCTTAGAATGTGCGGGCTTGACCCGCAATCACGGAGGAGCGTAAATCCATGCTGGAGGAACGAGCCTGCGAGTGACGGAGCATCCGGTGGGGTGGTGGATGGTTACTCACCCCGCCACCAGATCCTTCGGTCGCTACGCTCCCTCCAGGATGGACTTGATCATGGTCATAAATCCATGCTGGAGGAACGAGCCTGCGAGTGACGAAGCATCCGGTGGGGTGGTGGATGATTACCCCTCGCCACCAGATCCTTCGGTCGCTACGCTCCCTCCAGGATGGACTTGATCATGGTCATAAATCCATGCTGGAGGAACGAGCCTGCGAGTGACGAAGCATCCGGTGGG
>WREQ01000013.1 GCA_009779255.1 Dehalococcoidia bacterium | reverse complement strand
TTGACACGACCGAAGATCGAGGAGCTTTACATGAATAAAGCCTTGAATCAGACCTTCAGCCGCCGAAGAGTATCCGAGCAAAATATACGGATGTCTGGGGCGGCTTGTTTATTTTTAAGGAGGTTTTGATTATGGCAAAGAAACTACTAACCTTGGCAATAGCGATATCGTTGTTATTCTCCACTGCAGGTTTGACAGCTTGTAACAGCAATAAAATAGTTGAGACGGAATATTTTCGGGTAGAACTCTATAAAAAAGAGGGATATGCCGTCGTTCTGGAATTGACTGAGTTAGGCAAAGAGCAGGAAATATTGGCTGTTCCTATGTTTGTTGAGGGTTTACCTGTGAAGCAAATCGGAAGATATATCGGAAAATTTTGGAGCGGTTGGTACCATATTGACGGTAACAACCTTAAGAAGCTTTATATTCCACATTCGGTCGAAAAAACCTGGTACTCCGCAACACTTGATCACGATAATGTGATTGTTGTAAATTTAGTCGACCTCCCTACCGGATATTCTGACACTGTCACCGGCGCAACAGCATTAGTTCATATAGACTGTACATGTCATAGAAACCCTCAACGTCCCAATGTTGCATTCATGTACAATTACAACGGTGCTCCCAACCAAGGATACTATTGGTTTGACTACGTCACTGGGTCAAATATATTTATGCGTCCACCAACACCCATTCGGGAGGATCACTCTTTTGCAGGGTGGTACTTAGAGCCTGAGCTTATCACCACGTGGAATGAGCGATGGCCTCAGTCAGCAGATGAGACGTTGAATCTATACGCCAAGTGGCAAGAAAAATAACACCAAAACGTAATAAGGAGGTTATTCAGAGATGTTGGAGCCTTATTCTCAGGCGAACTGGTGATTCTCCCCAAATTCATGGTGTGGGGGTCTCGAGCCGGGTAATTACAGGGTTTGACACTGCTTAAGGACCCTCCGTCTGACTTTAGGAAGTTTA
This sequence comes from Dehalococcoidia bacterium, assembly GCA_009779255.1. GTDB lineage: Bacteria > Chloroflexota > Dehalococcoidia > Dehalococcoidales > UBA1222 > WREQ01. Next base: position 31,402 of record WREQ01000013.1, on the reverse strand, counting down.
TTGTAGATGGTGCGATTTCTACGACTTCAATCCCCACTGCAACCCCAAGCCGCCTCGGTGATTTCTGGGTGTATGCTGAATTTGAGATAGTGTAATATTTCCTGAAACATCTTCTCCGTTTTGATTTGCCTTCTTGAAAGTGCCGCCACCTCCCCGCAGTCCCCTTAGTAGAGCGGCATGCTGTGTTATAATGCCTGCAGGGAAGCATGAAGCGTTACGATTTTCTGGTGGTGGGCGGTGGTCCAGTAGGGTGCCGCGCCGCCACCAAACTTTCAATAGCGGGACATCAGGTTGCCGTGCTTGAACGCAACCCGTCCGTTGGTGGGCGGGTATGCTGCACCGGCATCGTGAGTGTGGAGTGCCTCAAGCGTTTCAAAATCCCGCGCGAACTGGTGCTTGCGGAATTGCGCGGCGCGCAGGCGTTCTCTCCATCAGGCCGGATTTTGCATATTTCGCGCGGTGAGGCGCAGGCAGTTGTCATCGACCGCGGTGTTTTCAACGCTTTTATGGCGCGCCAGGCGCAGGAAATGGGAGCTGATTATTTGCTTGACAATCGTGTCGAGAGCCTGTCGGTGAAACCAGACGAGGTGGCAGCCTCTGTGGAACGGCGCGACGGCACGCGTGAAACTTTCCTGGCGCGGGCGGTCGTACTGGCCTGCGGATTCGGGTCGCGTCTGCCGGAAAAGCTGGGACTCGGAAAAATCAATTCATGGACAGCCGGCGCGCAGGTGGAAGTCGAGGCGCCTCAACTCAATTCCGAGGTTGAGGTGTATGTCGGGCGTGGTGTGGCGCCAGGTTTTTTTGCGTGGCTGGTGCCGTCGGGGAACGGCATGGCGCTGGCGGGGCTGATGTCGCGCCGCGCTGTCGATGTCCATCTGACGGCTTTTTTGGAAAAACTCAAAGCCACTGGCAAAATTACGCGTGTTACCGACCGGCCATGTTATCGGGGCATCACAACCGGCTATACCAGAAAAAGCTCGCTTGCGCGTGTCCTGTTGGCAGGCGACGCCGCCGGTCAGGTCAAGCCGCTGACGGGTGGCGGCATCTATTTCGGCCTGTTATGTGCCGATATTGCCGCCGATACACTGCATTCGGCTGCTGAAACGTGGGATTTCTCGGCTTCCGGCATGGCACTTTATCAGAAGAAGTGGAAACGCCTGCTGGGGCGTGAGTTGCGCTTGGGGCGTGTCGGGCATTCCCTGTTCTCCCGTTTGAGTGATGACCGTATTGACTGGCTGTTCGGTATGGCTGATAAACGCGGACTGGATGAAAAATTAGCCGCATCCAATAAGGTTGAATTTGATTGGCACGGACGCGCTATGCTTCATATGTTGAAAAAGACGCTGCTTCCGTTTAGGAAAGAGGATTCAGATGGTTGAAAAATCAGGTGATATTGCGCTGGGCGATGCCGCTGCTGAATATCTTGCAGGGTTGCCACCGGAAGGTGCTACAGAAATTTCAGTGGAAATCAAACGTTTTGTAAGCTGGTTTCACGCTGAACGCAGGATGGGAGGGCTGTCGCCGCTGGAAATCGCGGGATATTCCGACCGCTTTTACAGCAACGACCCCGAGAGAGCGCATAAACAGGATATACTGCGCAGATTCTTGGCGCAGGCCGGAAAAAAGGGGTGGACGCAGTCTAACCTAGCGGTTAACCTCAGGGTTCGCAATGGCAGAATTGCAAGCGCTTCGCGGCTGCGCCAGTCCGCAGCCGATAAAAGCGTGCTGACTCGCAGCGGCTACGAGGATGCCCGCAAAGAACTGGAGGAGTTCAAGCGCCAGCGTCCGGGGGTGCTGGATGAAATTCGCAAAGCCGCCGCCGACAAGGACTTTCGCGAAAACTCCCCGCTGCATGCCGCCCGCGAGCAGCTTGGGCATATTGATGGGCGCATCAAAGAACTGGAAACGATTCTGAAAGCGGCTACCATAATTGACCAGGTGGCGGGCGGGCGTGCCTGCATCGCGCTGGGGGATACGGTTATGCTCAGATCGGTGGATAGCGATCGCGTGCAGTGCTTTACCATTGTCGGTCCCAGGGAATCAAACCCGGCGGGTGGTAAAATATCGCATGTTTCGCCTATAGGAAGGGCGTGCATTGGGAGAATCTGCGGTGATGTGGTGGAAGTGGAAGTCCCTGCTGGTAAAATCCGCTATTGCATTGAAAAAGTCGGGGAGCAGGACTGAGTCAGCCATGACAGATGGTTGACATATTTAGATATTAGTTTTGAGCTGGAATGACAGGGGCGATGGCTCCCGATAGTCAGATTTCAGCTTTTAGTGATTAGCCCGTGCCTTCCCACATGTCATTGGGAGGCTTGCCCAGAACACTTCTCCTGGCAGAAAGGGAGACATTGCCCGCAGGCAAGTAAAAATCCATGCTGGAGGAACGAGCCTGCGAGTGACGAAGCATCTGGTGGGGTGGTGGATGGTTGCTCCCCGCCACCAGATCCTTCGGTCGCTGCACTCCCCCCAGGATGGACTTGCACGAAACTCATAACTCCAAACTCATAACTGACCACTGACCACTGACCACTGAAAACTGACCACTGATTTCTTTCGGCCTTGTGTCACCAAACACCTAGACTTATACATGGTATTGAAGTCCTTGCGGACCTGTTGTATAATGGCGGTTGGTTTAGGTTTAGGTTATTGCTAGCTCAGGCGGGGACGCCGCTGTTGGATGACCCAAACTCTAAATAGACATAAAAGAGAGGAGGTCATCCACATGGCATTTCAGGACAAGTCGATCCAGTGCTGCGATTGCGGCGCTACGTTCGTCTTCAGCGCCCAGGACCAGGAGTTCTTCCAGTCCAAGGGTTACACCAATGAACCCAAGCGCTGCCCTTCATGCAGGTCGGCCCGCAAGGCGGAGCGTGGTGGTTCCACCGGCGGTTACGGCGGCGGTTCACGTCAGCTGTTCCCCGCTACTTGCGGCGCGTGCGGCAAGGCTACCGAGGTTCCTTTCCAGCCTCGCGGCGACAAGCCGGTTTACTGCAGTGACTGCTATCGCTCCGTCAAGCGGTAGGCTGAACTAAAAGACGAGTACTGCACACGGGCTGACGGACACCCGCCAGCCCGTGTGTGGTCGTTTTCGCCTAGGACGTTTATGGCGAGGAGGTGATTTGAATTGACTTTGAAAGTGACTATTCGCGACGGCGAAAGCCAGGAGTCTCTGCTCAAGCGTTTTCAGCGCATGGTGCAGACCGAGGGTGTCCTGCGTGAAGCGCGTTCGCATGAGTACTTTATCTCTCGCGGCGATGCCGAGCGTATCAAGGCCAAGAAGAGCGCCAGAAGGCGCAAGCGCCAGGAGGGCATGTCCAGGTCGCGGTAAGTTGCCGTGGATAATGTCCGGGTGCGCATATGAAGCTGTTGTCACCTTTATCATAACGTATTTGGAGGCCCGCCTACGGCGGGCTTCCATGCTTTAAGCAACAGAGTGGGGTTGCTGGCAAATCCAGTTGCGAAGGTGCCTGTTTCGTCTTATAATTATAAATACATGTATCATCTGCATCGCTTCCGGCTCCGGTAATTTATCAGAGGCTTCGCATCGCGGAGTCGTGCCGTGCTTTTTATTCCATGGATTCCATACTGGTTAATAGTTGTGTCCGCGCGGACATGTTTGAAAAGGCAGGATAATCGTTTAAATGAAGTATCGTCAGGATATACGCAATATAGCTATCATTGCCCATGTTGACCATGGCAAGACGACGTTAGTGGATGCGCTTTTGAAACAGAGTCAGGTCTTTCGTGAGAACCAGGCGGTGGTGGACTGCATCATGGACTCGAACCCGCTGGAGCGCGAGCGCGGCATCACCATCATGGCCAAGAATACGGCCGTAAGCTACAAGGGGATAAAAATCAATATTATTGACACTCCCGGACATGCTGATTTCTCTGGTGAGGTGGAGCGCGTGATAAGCATGGCTGACGGCTGCCTTCTGCTCATTGATGCTGTAGAGGGACCCATGCCGCAGACCCGATATGTGCTCAAGCAGGCGCTCAAGAATGGCCTGCAGCCTATTGTAGTGATTAATAAGATAGACAGAGAGAACGCCCGCGTGCCAGAGGTGCTTCAGCTGGCGCAGGATCTGTTTCTGGAATTGGCCACCACGCCAGAACAGCTTGATTTTCCGGTGCTCTATGCCAGCGGCCGTCAGGGCATCGTGGTTGCGAAACCGGATTTGAGCAAGGCGTCGGATGCCTCAGCGCTGTTTGATGCCATACTGGAAAAGATGCCGCCGCCGCGCATTGAGGAAGGGCCGTTCCAGATGATGATTTCCAATCTCGATTACGATTCTCACAAAGGTAAAATTGCCGTCGGGCGCATCTTCCGCGGCTCCATAAGGCCGCGTGAGCGTGTGGTCTGCATTTATGATGGCGGCACGCAAAAATCGTGGGAAGTGGCCGAAGTCATGACCTATATGGGACTCAAACGCGTTGACGTCAGCGGCGCTGAAGCCGGAGATATCATTGCGGTTACCGGCGTGGATGAGTGCAGTATAGGCGATACGTTGGCATCTCCAGATAAGCCTGAACCCAGGCCGCGCATTGAAATAGGCGAACCGACGGTTGAAATGACCTTTGCCGTCAACACCTCGCCGTTCTCCGGGCGCGAGGGTAAATTTTCCACCACGCGGCAGCTACGTGAGCGCCTGTACAAGGAGCTTGAGACCAACCTTTCCATGCGTGTTTCCGACACCGATTCCCCCGATACATTCCTTGTTAAGGGGCGTGGCGAACTGCATCTGGCGGTGTTGATAGAAAGTCTGCGCCGCGAGGGGTACGAGTTCCAGGTGTCGCGCCCCGAGGCTATTACCAAGATGGTGGATGGTGTGTTGATGGAGCCGGTGGAAAATCTTTCCATTGACATCAGGCAGGATTATATGGGCGCCGTCACCGAAATGCTGGGCAGGCGCCAAGCCGAGATGCGCGATATGCACAATGATGGAGATGGCAACGTGCATCTTGAATTTCGTATTCCTACCAAAGGTCTCATCGGTTTTCGCGGCGCTTTCATCACTGCTACCAGAGGCGAAGGCGTGATGAACAGTATCTTTATCGGATATGAGCCGTGGCGCAAGGATATTATTTCCGGTCGCTCCGGCGTGCTGGTGGCGGCAGAAACCGGCGAGACATTGGCCTATGGGTTGAATGTAGCCCAGGAGCGCGGTATGACTTTCATCGGTCCAGGCGTTCAGGTGTACGAGGGCATGATCATCGGTACCACACAGCGTGTGCATGACATCGCCATAAATGTCTGCAAGGAAAAGAAGAAGACCAATATCCGCTCCTCCACCTCCGATATCGCCGTCAAACTCACGCCGCCGATCATCATGAGCCTGGAGCAGGCCATTGATTTTATCAACAAGGACGAGCTGGTCGAGGTGACTCCAGAGAATATCCGTCTGCGTAAGAAGATGCTTTCAGAGACCATGCGTTTGCGCGAGCGCAAGGCCAGCGAGACCGAACAGGGATAGCACGGCGGCAGGCTGTCGGACGGGAAGCCTGACTAGCAGGCTTGTAAGTTTGACGTGTGGCCTTTTATCTTGCTACGCTTCACATAAGATGAACAACCTCTAGCAAATATTCACAAGCGAGGTGTTGCAGGCGGGCTTTCTTATGATGAATAAGACGCAAAAACGCAGAGAACCTTCAGCAACCAGTATTGTCCGTGTTGTTTCGATGGCGCGGGTGTCTGGTTGCTTTATTGTTTTTAGTGGGAAAGCAATATGAAGCAAATCAGCGCAAAGGCGGTGTTGACATGAAAAAGCTAAAACTGATTGCTTTACTCTCATTGATTGCGCTCACATCTATTGTGATGGTGGCGTGCAACAATACCGATAATAACAATGGGTCGCCAAACCCAACGACGGAAACGTGCAAAAACAATGACGAATGGCAAATACCTGACCCAGGCGGGGAATTTACATACGATATAGTTATCGTGATGCTGACTGATGAAGCATCAGCCCGGGACAAAACATGGGCGCCCTCTGACTTTCCAAAGTTTGCTTTTTCACAAATAGAAAACAAAGAACTGACAGGCTCTAAGCGCTATTTGATATTTCATTTGACAGAACCCAGCAGGGAAAATGTGCTCAGGGCAATTTATTATCTGAATACAAGACCGGAAATCTTTTCAGCCGAACCTAATGGGATAGGGTATCCTGGTTAATAAAGAGGAGGAAATTGTCAAACCCCCACTATTTGGTACAATTATTAAGTTAGTCTTGCCCATTGTCACCCACTATGTTAATCCCATCCGGCGTACAGTGCCGCCCCTCATGAAGCGTTTTGTCAACTGTATTTTTTGTTTTATGGACGCTTTTCACAAAAAAGTTACAAATGGAGCTTTGTAGAAAGAATAAAGCCGTTTCGGGGGGTGGGTAGGGTATTATCCCTCTAACCTCTCGAAACGGCTTGTAAGCGTTACAAAAAGCCTGTATTCATGCGGGTTTGCAGGCTGTTAAAAAGCGGTAAATGTCAACATATCGGTGTTACGATTTCAAGGTTTCCCTTTCCTGTTCATTGGGCTGTCGGAACGGTGCTTAAAAGGACAAGGAAAATATTTTACACACAAAGTATAAAATACTTGACATATGGAAAACAATATGATACACTATGTTTAGTTGAACAAACTACATCTGAAAGGGGTACTTGAAATGTCGTACAAGAGCAAACGAAATCTTATCAGCATGGTCGTGGGTGTCCTGTTGATTATAGCCTACACCATCTATGCCTTTGGGAAGGCTTCACCCGCGCCAGACGATTTGAAAACATGGGCGGTGGCTTTGCTTATCTTTATCGGTATAAGCGTTGTCGTAACGATTGTCATTCATATACTTTTCCATATTGGGCTTGCCGTTGGAATGGCGGTAAAGGAAAAGGAGAATGACGATAAAAAGGTCGAACGAATTATAGAATCTTCGATGTATGAGGATGAAAGAGATAAGCTGATTAACTTGAAGTCCTCTCATATCGGCTCTGCCTGTGCGGGCGTTGGATTTGTGGCGGGTCTTATTGCGTTAGCATTAGGAATATCGGCTGTGGTAGTGTTGCATATCATAGCGGGGGCGTTCGCTGTTGGCTCGATAATTGAGGGGTGCGTAGGCATTTACCTTGATGAAAGGGGCGTTCGGAATGGGTAAAAAACTCACCATCACTAATAAAATACGGACACTTCGTTTTTTCGCAAATGAAATGACGCAACTCGAATTAGCAGAAAAGGCAGGAGCTTCAAGGCAAACCATCATGGCTTTGGAAGCAGGGAAATATACACCGTCTTTGGAATTGGCATTTCGGATAGCAGACGTTTTCAATGTTCCGATTGGCGAAGTCTTTGAATGTATTAAGGAGGAAAACAACAATGATTAACAACAAAAAAACCGCTCGGATTGCGGGACTTTGGTATTTAGCTTTTATCCTGTTAGGCGTATTCTCGATTATGTTTGTCGATGATACGTTATCCGTCGCGGGTGATGCGGCGGCTACTATTGCAAACATTCGTGCAAATGGCGTGTTGTTCTGTTTCGGAACGGTAGCCTATATCGCGGGATATGTTTGCTTCATACTTACAGCAAACACACTCGGCAAACTATTCAAATCAACTGATAGCCGACTAACTCTAATGATGAGGATTTTTGTATTCGTTGGAACGGCGATTGTGCTTGTTTGTAAACTCGTGCAGTTAATAGCCGTAATCACTAACGCCGAAAATCTTATGGCTATTTATGAGAACGGCAACGCGGTAGCGGTTATATTTTGGGGCTTGTGGCTACTGCCGCTTGGACTGCTCATTCTTAAATCAAATCTCATTCCAAAGATAATCGGTATTCTATTGCTTGGGGCTTGTGTGGGGAATTTGATAGACTTTACAATATATTTTTTCGCACCGAATACGCCAGAAGCTGTTTTGAATGTGTGCTACATAGTTGGAATGCTTGGAGAATTTGGCTTGGTTCTTTGGCTGTTGATTAAAGGAGTAAAAGTTGAAAAATGAATACCAAAAGCTAAAAACGGATAAAAACGGCGGACTTTCCATTGCCCGCCGTTTCCGTTTATCATAACACAATAGCATGCTTGCGCGTGGGCGCGTCCCTCGCTTCATCACGCATGATATTCTCCGCGCCCTTGCGTAACTGCTCTATGCTCCGTACTTCCTCCTGTAAGGCGTAGTAACGCTCTGTGAGGGCGTATTTGGCGGTCGTAAGGCTCTGTTGTTCCTTATTGATATGGATTGCAAGTGGTTCATATCTTCACTTTGTTGGGGTACTGGCAATCTCACTTTGCTTGTAGAGGAGTGGAGAAATGGTGGATATTGGTCCACTAGCTTTCTTATAGATACTTATGGCGCCTTGAATTGGAACCATTTCGCATCTTTTCAATATTCCACGCCAACATACGTGCGCTTATATGCTGGTGCGCTATATAGAATTTCGCTCATGGTCGAAACTACAGCGACTGCATTCGGACTCAATGGGGCAGCCATGGCTGATTGCATGAGTAAGAGCGCGTTTGGGGACTATTTTGGTAGTAGTTGGAGCTATCTCCATCTTGAATATTCGCCTTAACAAACACAGCTAGAACACGAAACGCTTGGTCATGGGCAATGGTGTCCTTGACTAAGCGTTTCGCATATATTATTCTGCAAGAGGCGTCCGGGATTCAGCAAAGTAGCAGAAGATACAGCAAATGAAAGACTGGTTTAAAGAATGGCTAAGCCGTTTACCAGGGCTGGCGGCAAGGAATCAATTTTGGACCAGCGTTATTATCGCAGTTTGTGTTCTTGTTGCATTATCGAACAAGCCGGGCATGCTACTTTTCTGGGCAGCATGGATGTATTATCTTATAATCGGAGGGGTAATCTGGTCTGTCAGACAGCGGAAACCCGGACTAACCATGATTACTACCGGTGGGTTGAGCGCACTGGCGGTGGTGTATTTCTGGTATCAACTCATTATGCTTAGAGAGTATACGGGCCCGGGATCAAGTATTGCGTTCGCAATTCCTTTAACTTTTCTCGCCATTGCTCTATTGTTTGGCGGGATTCGTAAAGCTCGTAAAAGCAGTATCACATAACGTCTGCGCGAACTTGTGCTAAGACTTTTAGCCATAGCGCAATACACTGCTAGTGCACAAATGCAATGTATTGCCGTTGTATTCTTTCGGATATGCAAAAGTGAGAAAAGAGGGTACAAATAACCTTATGGGGTTATTTCTCGTCCCAAGCACACTGGTTATTTAATCAGTGGATAAGTTCAGACAGATATTGGACTCACACAATGGTTTGAGTATTGCAGAATAGCGTGTTACAATCAGTTATCATTAGTTCAAAGTCCAGAATTTTGCCGCTGGTTTTCTCCTGTGACAACATCGTTTTGAGCTTCGGACTAAAAATTTCATTCAAGAGGATGTTTGTTGATTTTTCAGGACAGGACACTTAAGTGCGTCGGATGCGGCGCGGATTTTGTTTTCAGCGCCCGTGACCAGAAGTTTTTCAAATCCCGCGGTTTTAGCAAAGACCCCAAACATTGCCCCGATTGTCGCGGTAAGCGCAGCCGCGAGGGCAAAAATTCACTTATTCCAGTGGTTGAGTCATCTTCTGCAACAGAGGTTGCTGTTGAACCCCGTGATGGATCGGACGTCTCCACTACAGCAACAATGGTATTTGATAGTTTTGGACTATTACCGGACATAATGTCAGGTGTTCGGTTGTCTGGCTATACCGTGCCGACCCCGATACAGGCAAAGGCCATCCCGCCGGCGTTGGAAGGCCGCGACCTTATTGGTATGGCGCAGACCGGGACTGGAAAAACAGCGGCTTTCGTACTACCGACTCTGCAAAAATTGCTCACCAGTGGTCCTCGTGGCAGGTTGCGCGCGCTTATCATTTCTCCCACCCGTGAGTTGGCGGAGCAGACTAATGACACTATTGCTGCGCTGGGGCGCCGTACGCGCGTTCGCAGCATCACGCTTTATGGCGGGGTGGGAATCTATCCGCAGGTGAAGAGCCTGCGTGACGGTGTGGATATAGTCGTGGCCTGCCCTGGCAGATTGCTGGATCACGTCTGGCAAGGCTCGATTGATCTGTCTGCGGTGGATACGCTGGTTATTGATGAGGCGGACCGCATGTTTGACATGGGATTCCTGCCGGACATACGTAAAATTTTCTCATGTCTGCCGCAAAAGAAACAGGTGTTGCTATTTTCTGCCACCATGCCGGACGACGTGCGCAAGCTGGTATCAGAATATCTCGATAACCCGGTAACCGTTCAAATAGGGCTTGTGGCGCCTGCCAGCACGGTTTCGCACGCGCTCTATCCTGTAAGCCAGCATCTCAAAACGCCATTGCTGATGGAGATACTCAGGCGCGTAGATACGGAATCCGTAGTCGTCTTTACCCGTACCAAGCATCGCGCCGAGCGTGTTTGCGAACAGCTCAAGAACGCCGGATTCAATGTGACGTCGCTTCAGGGTAACCTGGCGCAGGCTCGCAGGCAGGCGGCTATCGACAGCTTCCGCCGCGGCAGAGCCAAGATATTGGTTGCCACCGATATCGCCGCGCGCGGCATTGACGTACTATCCATTTCCCATGTCATCAATTACGACATGCCGGATACGGTTGATGCCTATACTCACAGGATAGGGCGCACCGGACGTATTGAGCAGACTGGAGAAGCATTTACTTTTGTAACCCCGGAGGATGGGGAGATGGTGCGCACCGTAGAGCGCGTAATAGGGCGAAAAATAGAGCGTCGTATGTTGGAAGGTTTCAGCTATGACCGGGAAGCGCCTGTGTCTGACAGATCTGGGGAAGCGGGCGGGGCGTCTGATGGCAGACGCGTCGGGTACAGTCGGGTACAGCGTGACAGGAAACGGGCGCCGGTTAGGCCTGTAGCGGGAAAAGGGCAGCCCTCATCACATGGGGCGCTTTGACTGGCCTGCGTGCTTAAAATTTGTAGTTTAAGCGTGAGATAAATGATATGGTGAGAGCAAAGAAAGAGAAAAGATTTGAGGTTTTGCATGAAGAAGCCATCAAGATGAAAGGCGCCTCAATTTTGCAGGATACCAAAACCGGAGTGCACAGTATTTGTTTATGTGGTAGGGGTATTCGGGCGGGTTAACGCCATTGCTCAACAAAGACGGTAATCCGATAATTGGCAAGGAACGCAACGAATAAGCATTTTCAATTACTTGTCTAGAATCGCGGAGGATGCATTTTTTAGACATGAGAAAAGGGATAGTTGCCCTCACGCTTGATTTCAAATCTTTTTTACTGCTTGATACGTAAATTGCATCGTAACCAGAAACCTCGAACCTGAGCGCCGGAAAATTTACACAGAGTGTGTTTTGTAATGCTATACTCATATAAGGAGGTTTTTCGCAATGGGTGAAAAAGGCGTTACCTTCGGCAGAATATGCGGCATTACTCTCAGGCTCAGCCCTTCGTGGTTTGTTATTTTCGCGCTGGTGACATGGGCGTTGGCAAGGGGTTGGTTTCCCAACAGTTATCCCGAATGGAGTCTGTCGGCGGGAATCATAACCGGCGTGATTACCAGCCTGCTGTTTTTCGTCTCGGTGCTGGCGCATGAATTAATGCACAGTCTGGTGGCTTTGCGCAAAGGACTGAAGGTACGGGCCATTACCCTGTTTATCTTCGGCGGGGTGTCCGAGATTGCTGAAGAACCCAAAGAGCCAGGCGATGAGTTTTATATAGCGATTGCTGGCCCGCTTACCAGTCTGGCGCTGGGAGGGCTGCTGTTCGGGATGTGGTTCGCGCTTCGGGATGCAGTCGGAGCTGCGGGGTATGTAGCGGCGGTTTCCTACTGGCTGGGACTTATAAACCTGTCATTGGGGCTTTTTAACCTCATACCTGGTTTTCCACTGGATGGAGGCCGGGTATTGCGCTCCATACTGTGGGGGCGCTCAGGGAATCTGCGTAGCGCCACCAGGATGGCTTCAATTGCTGGGCGCGTGGTGTCCTACATTTTCGTCTTTATCGGTGTCTATTACCTTTTCACTGGCAGCTGGCTCAACGGCATATGGCTGGCGATGATAGGCTGGTTTTTGCATAATGCTGCTGTCGGCAGTTATCGTCAGATGCAGCTCAACGACCTTCTGTCCGGACGCAGAGCTGGCGAGATTATGACTCGTGACTGTGTGGCAGTGGCTCCCCATACTACTGCTGACCAGATTATAAATGATTACGCTCTTACAAAAGGGCAACAGTGCTTCCCTGTGATGAATGGGGAGAAACTTGAGGGCATGGTTACCTTTGACAGTCTGCGCGGCGTACATCGCGAAGAGCGCAGGGAAAAAACGGCGGCGCAGATTATGACGCCGCGTGAGCGGTTGGGGTCGGTGGCGGCGTCGGACGATTTGGTCAAAGTGCTGTCTGTCATGACAGAGTACAACATGCCGCAGGTGCCTGTCATCGAAGACGATAAAATCGTGGGGCTTGTCAGCCGCGAGCAGATGCTGGCCTTTCTGGACATGCAGGCGAAGCTGGGAGGATAGCCGCCTCCGTGCACGGATATTTTTTGGGTCGGCTTTTGTCCCTACGAAGCTTGATGTTACTATAGAGAAGCTGAGTGCCTGCGCTGGGAGAGGAACCAGAGGCGTCTTCACCGGACTGGGCTTAGCGCGGCAACCCACGGCTTTGCTTAATGGCGCCGACTCGTCACGGAATCACTGCGGCTGTAAAAGCGGATCTGTTCCGGTTGGCGCCCTGATTTTTTGCCTGGTTGCTACTGTTCAGGCGCAGTGTCCTCGTCCACCTTCGTTACCGGCAGAGCTTCAATAACTGCGGCGAGTCTGGTCACATCGTAGCCAGTGGCGACAAGATGAATGTTGAGTGGCGGTTCGGCGGGTGCCGGCTGAGGTGGCGCGGATGTCTCATCTGTCGGGGTTTCCTGTGGGTTTGTTTCCACCGGTTTGGGCGCCAGTTCGTCAAATGCCGCCTGGGGCGGTTCCTCACGGCAAATTACATAGCTGCCGTAACGCGGCTGCATAACGCGGTGGCGGCGTAATACATCAGCCATCTTGCCTTTTTCGTACCAGTCGGCTTCATCCATAATCTCGACATTAAGATCCGGACGGGCGATGCGTGAATGGTCGGTTACCATAACCAAGTCCTCGATATATTCCATGGTGTGGACGGCGATGTCGGGCAGTATGTAGGGCAGATTTGTTGGATTTTTGATATCGGGGCGAACTTTATCCAGCCTGTGGGCGGTCTTTAGCGCGTCGTAGTCGAACCATTCGACGCGTTCGCTTACCGGCTGCGCTGTCCAGAAAGGTTCCACGAATTCGGAATGCAGCGAGGCATAGCGTCCGAGTTTGGTAGAATGTACCAGAATCTTGGGAACCACGAATGATACGATTTGTGGTTGTTGAAAGGAAATCATTGAACATGGCTCTGCTTCAGGCAGGGTTGCAGTCTTCTGCCCTGGGTTTTCGTGCCCTTCCCCCATTGCATTATCGGTAGTATTGTCAGCCGCCGGTACGAAGAAATTCCGGTCGGCGTCAAGCTGTTCCAGCAATGCCAGCGTCGCCCATTTGCGGTAGCCCTCCTTGAAGAGTTCGGCGTAAATGGGCGCGATGCGCGCCTTCCCGGCGGCTTCGAAGGCATCGGCGTCCATGGTGCCTTTCAACACGGCAAACAGGTCGTCGAAAAGATACCGTGACAGTCCGGTCAGCGGGTTTTCAAGAAGCCATCTCAGGCTTGGCGCTATGACTATGGATTCCAGTTCCATGCGTTCAGTAAGGCGCTGACTCAGCTCATACCATGCTGCGCTGAGAGCAGCTCCGCCAGCGATTTCACTGGCGAAGTGTTCCGTTGTGAACTCGTTTTCCACGCGGTCGAACAACTCGTAGAATCCGTCGCGGACTTCCCCCGGCATGACGATTTTGCCGCGGGTTATGATGATTGAAGGATTGCTCATGACATACTCTTCAAGCTGTGCCAGAGTCTGTTTCCATGATGATTCCATGATGTGTGCTCCTCCCAGTGTTTTGTTGGTATGAATTTAAATCGGCCCTAATAAGCCTTTACCGTCTTTGTAAGCCGGAACAAGTGACATGTCCGGCAGCAGGATTAAATTGCCGGTGGTGCAGGCACGGGTCAGGATGGACTTTGCTGCGTCCAGCGCCGCCGTGCAAATGAGCTTTATCCGGAGCTGTCTTACCGGGACGCCCTCACTGGAGACGGCATTCTGAGATGTCACCAGCGGAAAGGTTCGGCAGATATCTGGACGCACGGCGTAAATGGTGCAGGCGTTGTTCTTCAGGAATTCGCATCCGTTGGTAACGTGTAGAAACATCTTGCCGTTTTCTCTGATAATTACATCGGGGGTTTTGCCGGAAAAGGCTGTCAGGCGAGTATATTCTTCGTGTGTGATGTGCACGCCGTCGTGGGCGCGGCAGCAGCGGCCGCATTCGCCGGGCGGACACTTAACCATGTTCAGCACGGCTTCGCGGTCGGCTGGTGTGTCGTAGACGGGGAGCGTGACACTTTTTCCCGTGTAAGCCGCGGCGCAGTCGTGCCAGAAATCGTCGTTATCCGCCAGACCGGTGATGCCATGCCACCGGGCGAACATTTTCATTTCAGGCAGGTCGAGATCGGCCAAGCTGTCATTGCTCCGTAATTGGTTGCAGGGCGTTACACATGACTGCGGGGAGGGTATCCCTAGTTGAGTTCCATCCATTCGAGCCATTTATCGGAGCCGATGGCTACCAACTCGCCATTGATAAGCTCATAGCCGTCGGGGTTATAATGGGACTGATCAATGATGCTGGAAACGAAGTTATCCCTGAAGTACTTGAGCAGGAAATAGGAGCTGAAGTTGGTCATGCCTCCGCCTTTGCATGAGATGCAGGGTACAGACGCGTCGTCTACCGCTTCGCAACGCATGTCCAGATTAGTTGGCGGTAAATCTGAAGATACCCAGACGAAGCCGACGTTCCCAGCTTGAAGTGTGGCCATGGAGTCGGCAGGGACGTTAATGCGGACGTGAATAGAGACGAGGTCAGCGTTGTTGGACGTGACGTCAGTCAGGGTGAGCTTTACATAGCCGGTGGCGTCGATAGAACCGCTGTTTTTAGCGATGATGACAGGCTCGGCCTTGACCACAATATAGGCGGTGCAGGCATCCTGGGCGGTGCTGATAATGCGCGGGCGAAGGGATACGATGGTCACGTCATCCATGCCTATGGAATAGGAAAGGATGCCGCTACCGGAACACACGGGGCAGGGTGCCTGAATCAGGCTGGCGCCGAAAAGGCCGCCAATCACGATCGGGAATGCGAAATAATAGGCCGGTCTCTTACTGAACAACTTGCGTATTTGATTCATAATTTTACCCCACCGTTATTGATTATATCCGCGGAACCCATCGTTATTTTACACCCAAAATGGAATGTTTTCAAGCTAACGCTGGGATGGCGCTTTAGGGATATAGACGGGGAAAAATCGGGGTGAGAGGATTTGAACCTCCGACCACCTGAACCCCATTCAGGTGCGCTACCAGGCTGCGCTACACCCCGATGAAAACCCTAATATAGTAGCACAAGAGCGCCGCGAGGTAAATGTCTTTCGTCCATGTATTAGACTTATAACCCATAATCCAAGACTCATAGCCTATCTGCCCAATGACGTACCCAACTCGCAATAACGAATGGTGCCTTGCGGCCTGCCGGTCTGGACGTTCACACGGCCTTTGTGCTAGATTATCTGCTGTATTCACTTTCCGGAAATTTACGAAATGGCGATTAAACCGATATTGCCGATGGACGATCCTGTCCTGAGGCGCATGACCAAACCTGTGCTCAGAATAGACTCGTCTGTGAGGAAGCTGATTGCGGATATGGAAGAGACCATTCGCGATGCTGGCGGTGTCGGTCTTGCCGCGCCGCAGATCGGTTCGTCGCGCCGTGTGGCGGTGCTGTGGATGCCGGACGAGGAGCCTTTCGCCATCATCAATCCGGAAATCGTCAAGCGCATCGGCGAGCGCGAAGTTGAAGAGGGCTGTCTAAGCCTGCCCGGCTGGCAGGCGCGTATCAAGCGGGCTAAATCGGTCACGGTCAAATATTTCGACATAGAGGGGCGTCCGTTTCGCATCCGCGCCTCCGATTTGCTGTCGCAGGCGTTGGAGCATGAAATCGAGCATCTCGACGGTATTCTGTACACCGACTATATTCGTCCGCCCAATCAGCTCTATCGTGTGGAGGTCAAGCCGGAAAGGGAGACGCCGGAAACCGGCGCTTCACCGGCGGCCAGAAGTGAGGTTAAAACAGCATGAGCATTTCATCCCGCCCAATCCTGATTCAGTGCGACTTTGATGGCACCGTCACAGTCGGAGACGTCAGCTTTCTGATTCTCGACCACTATACCGGCGAAAGTTGGCGCCGGATGCTCGACGATTACATGGCTGGTAAAATCTCGGTCAATCGCTTCAACGCCGCGGTTTTTTCAAAGGTGAAAGCCGGGCGGCACGAACTCGACGAGTTTGTCAAAAAGAATGCCGTGATGCGCCCCGGTTTCAAGGAGCTTGTCGAAACCGCGCGCCGTATGGACATTCGCTTCGTGATTGTCTCCAACGGCATGATGTTCTATATTGAAACTCTGCTCAAAATGCTGGGACTGGACGGCGTGGAGTTTACGGCGGCCAAAGCCAACTTCAAACCGGATGAAATCGAAGCTTGGTACGAGGGGCCGGACGGCAAAACAGTGGAGGATGGCTTCAAGGAGGCGTGGACGCAGCACTTCCTTGACCAGGGATATGACATAATCTATATTGGCAACGGCGCATCTGACTTCCCACCGGCGAAGCGGTGCAGCCGTATTTTCGGCATCGAGAGTCTGGAAAAGGCCTGCCTGGAAGAGGGCGTGGCCTGCACGGCCTTCGACGATCTGCGCGAGATTGCCGCCGAACTGGAAAAATTGGCGTAGTTAACCCACGCCTCATCTCCGGTTTTTAGTAGTCAGTGTCCAGCCGTCAGATTGGGGATACTCCGTTACTCTGTCCGTTCACCGAACAGCAGTGTTCCCAGCCGTACCAGATTCGCTCCCTCCTCTATGGCCTCGCGGTATGAATTGCTCATACCCATCGAAAGCTGGCGTATATCGGAATGCGGCAGATGCAATCGCTGGAGTGTCTCAAACAGCCGCCGTGTCTCGCGGAAGGCGGGGCGTGCATCACCCGTAGCCGTCCCCATGGTCATCAGTCCCACAAGTTTTAAATGGGGCAGTTGCGATATTTCCTTCGCCAGCGTCTCTGTATGCTCCGGCAGTACGCCTGATTTTTGAGGTTCGCGCCCTGAATTCACCTCGATGAGTACCGGCATTACCTTGCCGATGGCGGCGCATTCGTGTTCAATCGCTCGTGCCAGGCTGGGGCTGTCGAGCGTCTCTATCATGTCGAACAGTCGCACCGCCTTTTTGACCTTGTTCTGTTGAAGATGTCCGATGAGGTGCCATTTCAAGTCGGCGCTGACGGCGGCGTGGTGAGCTTCGGCCTCCTGTACGTAGTTTTCGCCGGCGATGCGTATTCCGGCGGCGGCCGCTTCGGCGATTTCGGTGGCGGTGCGTGTCTTGACAGCGGCTGCCAGCTCCACGCCTGGTGGCAGTTCGGCTAGTATGGCGCGTACGTTGTCTGCGATATATGACATGGGGATACATTAAGGCATGGCACAGTTTGCGTCAATATCCGGTATCGGAGGTGGCATGTCTGTGATAAAATATAGTTGCACGGGGGAGTGTCGGAACTGGCAGACGAGCAAGACTTAGGATCTTGTGCCGCAAGGCGTCGGGGTTCAAATCCCCGCTTCCCCAGTTGGATGTTGCCGCAAGGATGGGGTAATATTGGGAAAGTAATATGAAATGGCTGGTTTTTCTTCTATGACTGGGACGCTATTTGATGTTTCTGAAAAGACACCAACAACAGTGGATACGCTGGTTGCTTTCCGCAACAAAATTATTTGCGGCGATGCCGTCGAGGTGATGCAAAAAATACCGGCACAATCTGTGGAACTAGTTGTCACGTCGCCACCGTATAATCTTAAAAACTCTACTGGAAATGGCATGAAAAATGGCAGTAGGGGGAAGTGGGCTAACGCGGCTTTGCAAAACGGGTATTCGCACCATGCTGACAACATGCCGCATGATGAGTATGTAAAATGGCAGCGTGGTTGTTTGGAAGAAATGATGAGAATCATTCCTGATAACGGAGCAATTTTCTATAATCATAAGTGGCGGGTTCAGGGAGGGTTATTACAAGATCGGCATGACATAGTTCACGGGTTTCCTGTTCGCCAAGTTATCATTTGGAAACGGAAAGGCGGGCTTAATTTCAATCCCGGATATTTTCTCCCCACTTACGAAGTGATTTATTTGATTGCAAAACCAAACTTTGAGCTGGCGCCTAAAGCTAATGCACGGGGTGATATATGGGAGTTTACTCAAGAGATGAAAAATGGACATCCGGCACCATTCCCTATAAAACTCATTGACAGAATTATTTCATCTACGACAGCGAGAATGGTTCTTGACCCATTTGTGGGATCAGGCACAACAGCCGTTGCGGCGTTGCGGAATAGAATTGACTATATCGGCATTGATATTTCACCGGCTTACTGTGATGTGGCCAAAAGCCGGATTGAAAAAGAAACCAGCCAACAAAGGTTAATATAACTATTAATGCCTAATCCAACACTGTACACAAAGGAAGATCTCATCGGGAAATTCAAAGAGATAAAGGCTTTAGGCTGGGTTGAAAATCATCGCCATGGCAACGCTGGCGGGGTTGGAAACACTCTTGAAGATCTGCTTGGTATTGAAGAGAATAATTTGCCAATTCCGAATGCTGCTGAATGGGAACTGAAAACCCAAAGAGGTAATACCACTTCGCTAACGACGCTTTTTCATATGGAACCAAGCCCGCGAGCTGTTAAATTTGTCCCGACAGTTCTTTTATTGAACTATGGTTGGGCGCACAATGACGCTGGAGGTAAATATACCGCTAATGAGATGAGCTTTAGGCAGACCATTAGCACAATCACGCGAAGCGATCGTGGTTTTAAGGTTGTAATCGATAGAAAAGCACAGAAGATTTTAATTTCCTTTGACGCTGCAAGCGTTGATAACAGGCATGCGAGTTGGCTCGAACAAGTGGGTAGGAGAATTGGACTTAGTGAGTTATCGCCACAACCGTATTGGGGATTTGTTGATTTGGAGCATAAAGCAGGAACAAAATTGCTGAATGCTTTTTACGCTCGTGCGGAAATAAAACGGGAAAATGGCAAGGAATTTTACAGATATTCTAGTGTGTTAATGCTTAAGAAGTTTGGTTTTGAAAAGTTTCTGCAAGCTTTGGAGAATGGAACTCTCTACGTCGACTTTGACGCCAGAACTGGTCACAATCATGGTACTAAGTTCAGGCTGCGACATAATTGCCTGCCAGATTTGTATGAAAGTGTCGCAGAAGTATTGTGAGTTAAGTTGGCGTGGTCTTTCAGCTTATTGTCGCCCCTCATGCGAGGGGCGACAATGTTATTAGCTCATCATCTGATCTCTGGATGAAATGGTGGTAGAACCAGAAATACGCTTGCGCAATCCAGTCTAAAACGTGATGCCCCATGAATTCGTTATTGGGGCAATCCCTCCCTCGGAATCAGATAAGGCGGGTCTGTGTTTGCCTGTATGACGCGCCATTCTTTACCCGTGTTGCGCTCTCTGAACGGCACACCCACTATGATGGGCTGACCTTGAAAGTCTTGGTATTCGGGCAATGGCAGCTGCTCTCCGTTTTCAAACCACCGATACTTGCCTTGGAGTGCCGGATCTAAAAACCATGCGCTCATTGGGATCGGATTGAGCCGCAGATACTCGTCAGTTATGGGGTTGCCATTTGCCACATATCTGCGCTGTCTGGCTTGGCAAAGCCGCCCCAATGCCGCACAATACTCGGTGTTATTAGCCGCATTGCGCACTAAGTCTTCGTTTACTGATATATCAAACTCTGTGCTGCCTATTGCCCCGACTTTGCCTTGCGGATAGTCCCCATTGTAGCCATCATTATCGACAATCCGTATACCGTAGATCTTGGCGATTTTCTCTGCGGCGGCTTCCATTTGCGGGGATACGCCGCTCATGACTTTGAGTGCTTGCGACAGTTTAAATGCGTCCACAGATTCAGGTGCCTCCTTATAGTCAAATTTCAGTCCATGCCCATTGCGCGAGGGGCGACGATCATGCTTCACAATAGCATTTATGGCATAGCAATTTCAATCCACACCTTTCATGCGAGGAGCGGCTCATTTAACTAAAAAGATGGCGGGTCATATCTTGAGTGCCACCATATAAGTTAAGAAGAATCAACAGATGTGATGCGAGGCCGCTACATCAGCGGTCGTTCACCTGGGTTGAGGAAGGTGCATTGAGACAGGGGAATATCGGTGCGTTCGTTTTCGGCCCTGCGAACCAGCATGGTGAAGATGTCGCCGTCGACGGTTGAGCTTACCAACTCGTGCCCGCGGAAGCGCACGAAGCGCTCCATGCTGCGCTTGTTGGGCACATCGCCTACAACTTCAAGGATTTCTCCCGGCTTGATTTCCGGCAGCTTGTCCTTAATCATGATGTTTGGTTCCGGGCAGATTTTGCCGCAGGTGTCTAGCGAGGCGGCGGCAGTCATTTCGGCCATAAGTCACCTCTCCTTATAGTCGCTGTGTTTAATTTATCGTGGCGGCGGCGTCCTGTCAAGATAATCAGCTATTTAGTATTTAGCTTTTGGCTTCCACCTTATCCCTCCATTGTCATTCCGCCAGCATGGATTCACGTCCCTCTTGGATTGCGGGTCAAGCCCGCAATGACATTTGGGGATGGGGATTGATATCTAATAGCTATCGCACTTCCTCTGTCATGCCAACTCACCACGAACAACGTGTCTTTAATGCGGCACCATCTGCCTGAACGAACTTGGAAAAATTCCGGCAATGTGGTATTGACTTTCCCCCAACGGTGCATATATAATACTTATGCTGAGCGAATAATTCTCTTATCATTAGGCTGTATGGCAAGAGCTGGATGGGTTAAATGGAGGTTTTGGTGAAGTTTTTTCTCAAAAGCAAATGGATAATCCTGGGCGGCTTTATCTTCGGTGTGCTGGGGGCGCTGGCGGTTAACTGTGGCAATCCACTGAATATGGGCATCTGCGTCGCCTGCTTCCTGCGCGATATTGCCGGCGCGCTCAAATATCATTCAGCCGCCGCCGTGCAGTACCTGCGCCCCGAAATCATGGGCATCGTTCTGGGCGCGCTTGGCTCATCAATGATCTTTAAAGAATTCCGTCCACGCGGCGGCTCTTCGCCGATCGTCCGTTTTATCCTTGGCATGTGTGTTATTGTGGGCACGATGGTCTTTCTCGGTTGTCCCACTCGCATGACGCTGAGGCTAGGTGGCGGCGACATGAGCGCGCTGATAGGCGTTGCCGGTCTGGTTGTCGGCGTCCTGATAGGCGTCTTCTTCCTGAGGCAAGGTTTCTCTCTGGGACGCGCCAAAAAAATGCCTAAGGCGGTCGGGTATATCATGCCGCTGCTGATGATGGCTTTGCTGGTGCTGCTTTTCATCAAATCCGGCGCGCTGTCGTTCAGCGAAACCGGTCCTGGCTCCCAGCATGTTAACCCGTGGCTGGGGTTGGGTCTCGGTCTGGTGGTTGGCTGCATCGTACAGCGCACTCGCTTTTGCTCTATCGGCGGCTTCCGCGATATTTTCCTGACCAGGGATTTCTACTTGTTCGCCGGTTTTGTGGCATTCCTCGCTGGCGTGGTGGTCGCCAATCTGGTGGCTGGCAACTTCGGCGTCGGTGGTCTGGTGATATCCGGCATCGATGTAAACTATAACGTAGGATTTTTCAATCAGCCGATTGCCTTGCCGTATGAAAATACCGACGGTATTATCTGGTCTCAGATAGTCTGGAGTTTCCTCGGTTTCGTGTTGGTCGGCCTGGCGGCTTCCCAGATGGGCGGCTGTCCGTTGCGCACTACGGTGCTGGCCGGTGAAGGCGATACCGATGCCGGCATTGGCGTGCTGGGATACATTGCCGGTGGCGCTCTCGCCATGAATTTTGCGATTGCATCCAGCGCCGGTGCCGCAGGGGCGATTGGCCAAAATGCCCCGATAGCGGTAATTATCGGCTTGGTCTTCTGTATCGGTATCGGGTTCACCATGCGGGAAGATACGGCTTGAGATTCGGTGGGATGATATAATACCGATAAACTTGCCAAGCCTGTAATTCAATCGGGAGAGGTGACTCAATGATTCTTCTTTGCGGCGCAGTATCTGAAATGAATTTACCGTCGGTCTTTGGACAGGCGCGGCATGATGGGGACTCCGTGTGTGTTGGCGACCTGCGCATGGCGCGGGTGCAGGGATTCGGAGCTATGGTAAGCGTGGCATTGTCTATCACCAGCTACTTCAGGTTGGATGCTCCGCATGTCATTGTCGCTAGTGATAATGATGGCGAAGGCTCGCGGGAGATTTACAGCTATCTTGCCGGGCATACCTCGGAAATGTCTCCGGAGGTGCTGGTTTTGCACCGCAGTCTGCAGGACGTGGCGCAGTTTGAAAAATTGCGCGAGAGCGGCGTCTGTTCCACGTCTCCACTGCTTGTTGCCGGCGCCGGAATGCTGTCTGCTCGTGGGGACGGGTTGGCGTATATATTCCGTGACGACAAACTCCTGGCGTCTGTCGAAAAAGCCGGTGTGGCAGGGGCGGAACTTGAAGGTTCGGAAGAGGTTGTCATCGGAATGCTGTCGGCGCTGGCTTATACCGGCCTTGAGCCGGAAACCGCAGCCGTTTATGCTGGTCGTACTTACAACGCGGCAGCGCAAACGGTGGCCGGAATTGGGGAAATCATCGACCTGATTCCGGTGGTGGCTAAACAGAACTACTGCGCCTGGGCGGGCGTGTGTTATACGGATAATGCCAAATAAGAAGGAGAAAAGCTATGTTTGAAGTAGATGCTTTGGGGTTGGCCTGTCCCATACCGTTGGTGCGCGTGCAGAAAGCCATGGCGTCTCATCCGGGCGAGGTGCTGCTGGTTAAGGTTGATGGCGGCAGTGCCATAGACCATGTGACGCGTCTGGCGGAGAGCAAGGGATATGCGGTAAAATCAGAGTCAAAAGACGGAGAGTTTCATCTGGAGCTGACTCCCAAATCATAAGGAGGCTCTATGGTTGTTGAGATAGATTGTCGCAAACAGAATTGCCCGGTGCCGGTAATTAACACCAAGAAGGCGCTGGAGCAGGCGCAGGAAGATGAGCTGATGGTCATTGTGGATGATGTCGTCAACCGCGACAACGTGCGCCGCTTCGTGCAGAGCCGTGGCCACGACATTAAAATCGAGGACAGGGGCGAAAACCTGTTTTATATGCACATTACGCGCAATCCGGAAGCCGCCAGCAAAACGGAGATAGCTGCGTCTGTTGCTGGAGGGGTGGTGGTGTTCATCACCACTGATAAACTGGGCGAGGGCGATGACATGTTGGGTGGCATCCTGATGAAGGCGTTTCTCAATACGCTGCATGACTCCGAACCCAAGCCAGATAAAATCATATTTATCAATAACGGGGTCAGACTTGTCGTTGAAGGGTCGGATGTTCTGGACAGTCTGGCGGCGTTGTCAGGGGACGGTATTGAAATAGTGGCATGCGGCACCTGCCTTAACTATTATAACATTATCGACAAGCTCAAATTCGGCATCACTGGCAACATGTACGACATTGTTAATTCCCTGCTTGAAGCAGGCAAGATTATCAAAATCTAAGACATCATCGGCGCGCTGAAACAAAAAATCCCTCTGCTTACAGGGGGATTTTTTGTTTGCCTTCCCGCATGTGCTACGCACCAAGTGTTGACATCCGCTTTTATACTGTAATAAAATTGCTGCGTATTGGGGATGACCCGCATTATGACGCGATGGAGGTACCTGGATTGTCAGAAGAAGAAAAAGATAAAGCGTTAATTGTGTTTGATTATATCTATCATGCCATGCGCGCCAAGCCTGTTCTTGAGGAAGTGTCCATTCAGGCGCGAGAGGTGGCTCCCCCTGTGGAATATCGTACCGGCTGCGACTTGGCGGTCGAAGTGGATGCCACCGATGTCGACGCCGCCGAGAACATTCTCATCGAAAAAGGCGTCATGATACTCGACATCCTTTTCATGCCCAAAGGCGCCAAGATGATTCCGGTGTATCTTACCACCCTTATCAAGACTGTGGACTACGGCGACTATGTAATGGTGCGCTGCGGCAACATGAAAATCACCTATCAGAAGGGTAGCGGCGTTATCGTGAATATTTCCGGTGGCGGCTGTCCGGATATTCCGTATCTGGGTATGCAGCTTTACGGGACGGTTATCGGGCAGGGGCCGCGTCCTCGCAGCTTGGGGCGCACAATTTGCGCCTATACGCTGGAACATGCCTATGAAAAGGCGCTGGGAATCTACAAAAAGGAAACCTCTAAGAGGGGGAGATAGAAGATGTTGCTTTTAGTTGGAACTATCCCCATGGAAGGCCTGCCCATTACCTTCGGCAAGGTGCATTACCAGCCGGACAAGCTCACCATCGGCGATTACGCGCTCGAGGGGAAGTATGTGATGCTGGGAACGGCAGCCATGATTTCAGCGGCGTCAGCGGCTTGTCAGGCCGCTGGCATTGAGGAGCCTTATGCCGCTGTTATTGGCGATATCGGGATGGGCGATGGCACCATCAAGCTGCTCAAATATCTGACGGAAGAAATTGTCAAAACGCCTCCGTCGGTGATGACGTTGCATTATATCCTTCCCACCCGCGATCCTTTTACTAACCTTATAAACGCCGCGCATAGCATACCCAATCGTCCGTTTCTGATCACTGATGCCGGGGCGCTCCTGAATGCCAAGGCTGTCAAATTCTCGCAAAAGTTTGATCTGTTCACTCCCGACCCGGGTGAATTGAGTTTCTTGGCTGATCCTGATGCCGCCCATCCGGCATATGTGCAGCACTTCATTTTCAATGTCGACCAGACCGAGGTGCCCAAGTTAAGCCAGGAAGCCTACGATAATGGAGATGCTCCCAGATATATGCTGGTTAAAGCGCCTATTGACCACGTAATTGTCGAGGGCAAAGTGGTATCTGTCATAAAAGAACCCAATGTGCCGGAACTGGAGCCTATCGGCGGTACCGGAGATACGATTACCGGGGTGGTATCGGCGCTCATATCCGGCGGGATGGACGTGGCTGAGGCCTGTGCTGCTGCCTGTAAAATCAACCGTACTGCCGGGGAGCTGGCTAAACCCAATCCGGCCACTACCATCGCCCAGTTTATCCCGTTCATACCCGAAGCGGTAAAAAAGGTGCTCAACAAATAACTTCGGCTGCGCGGCAGCGATAAAAGTTAAAAGGGAGGTTGCTCTATGGATCAGGTCGGCTCACCTTCTGAAAAGCCGGGGCGCTGGAAGCCGAGCTTCAAGTTTAAGAAGCCAAACTTCAAGCTTAGTGGCAACATGGCGCTGATTACCGGAGTCACCATGGGGCTGTTGGCGGCGGTGGTGCAGGGGTATTTCGGTTTGCAGCCTCCGGCCGGCGATGGTATTTGCGCCGTGTCGCATCCGGTTAATCTGATTAACTGGTTTCTTAACAATATCTTCAACACTGATTACACCCTTCACAGTATTTTCGTGGAGGTGCCGGTGTTAACTTCGGTGGGCTTCATTATAGGCTCCGTCATCGCTTCGGTGCGCAACAAGGAATTCAAGTTCCGCCGCGGACCGGTGCGCGACAACGTGCTGGCCTTCATTCTCGGTTTTGTTATCATAAACGTAGGTCTTTTGTGGGGTTCGTGCCCCATCCGCACGGCGGTGCTGTCGGCTTACGGCATGTATTTTGCCATGTTGATGATGGGCATGATGATCTTGGGGGTGGTGGCGGCCTGCCTGTATATCAAGTGGAAAGTAAGGAGAACGCGATGACCGGAATTGCTGCTTGGAAAATTGGACTGGCGACCCTATTCATCGGTATCATCGTGGGCTACTTGGGGCAGCGCTCGCGTTTTTGCACCATCTCCGGCATACGCGATTTCTTTCTGGTAAGGGATGCCTATCGCCTCAAAGGCCTTATTGGTGTTTTCGTCGGCGCCGTAGTGGGTTTTGCCTTAGTTAACATGCTTGGCGGCAATCTATCCGACTTCAAAGCTGGCACTTGGCAATTCATGCCGATGCTCAAGGATGGGCTTGATGTCACGCCTGCGATTCTTATTCCATTGAGCGCGGTGGGGGCGTTTTTCATGGCTTATTTCTCGGTGATGGCGGAGGGATGTCCTTTCCGTCAACATGTTATGGCTGGTGAGGGACGCCTGTCTGGTATTATATATCTGACGGGATTATTGGCCGGGGTGGTGTTCTTTAACGTGGTTGTCGTGCCCTATCTGCAACTGCTGACACTGCGTTTCCCCGATTAGCGCTGCGGTGAATCGGAATTTCCTGCGTTGGGCAGGCGTGGTTATAAAAGAAAGACACGGGTAGAAACCGTGTCTTTCTTTTGTTGGTGTTTGCCGGCATATGCTGATACAATAAACGCTGGTTATGACGTAAGACGCCCCTGACATGACGTCGGAGAGGGCGTAGAAGGTTGCGAATGAGTTCTGATAACAGGCAAGACATCAATATTGAAGCCATGCGGCATTCCGCTTCGCATGTAATGGCGCAGGCGGTGCTGGAAATGTTCCCGGGTGCCAAACTCGGCATCGGGCCGGCAATCGAGAATGGATTTTACTACGATTTTGATCTGCCTCGCACCCTGACACCGGAGGACCTTCCTAAAATCGCTGAGGGCATGGTGGCTATTATCCGGAATAACGCTTCTTTCGTCCGCGAGGAAATAAGCAGGGAAGAGGCGCGCCGCATTATGGTTTCGCAGCCCTACAAACTGGAGCTTATTGACGAAATACCAGAGGACGAGGCGATTTCTCTGTATCGCAGCGGAAGCTTTGTGGATTTATGTTGCGGACCGCATGTCTCCTTCACCGGTGCGATACAGGTGTTTAAACTGACCTCGATTGCAGGAGCGTACTGGCGCGGCGACGAGAAGCGTCCCATGTTGCAACGCGTTTATGGCGCGGCTTTTGCCACTCAGGAAGAGCTTGATGAATATCTGAAACAGCAGGAAGAAGCCGCCAAGCGTGACCATCGCAAACTAGGAAAAGAACTGGAAATATTCACCTTTGACGATGAAATAGGGCCAGGGCTGCCGTTATGGCTGCCCAACGGCGGCGCCATGATAGAGGAGCTGGAAAAACTTGCCAAGGATATCGAGCTCAAAAATGGCTATGTGCGGGTCAAGACTCCACATATCAGCAAAGAAAATCTCTTTTTGCACAGCGGGCATTTGCCGTACTATGCCGATAGCATGTACCCGCCGATGGAACTTGAGGGTGTGCGTTATTACATCAAACCAATGAACTGCCCCATGCATCACAAGATTTTTGCTAGCAGGCCGCGCAGTTACCGTGACCTGCCTCTGAGACTGGCCGAGTACGGCACCTGCTATCGGTATGAAAAATCGGGAGAACTCTTTGGCTTGATGCGGGTGCGTTCGATGCAGATGAACGACGCTCACATCTATGTCCCCGAAGAGCAGTTTGCGCACGAGTTCGTGTCGGTCATCAATCTCTATCTTGAATACTTCAAGGTCTTCAATATTTCAGAATATTTCATGCGCCTGTCCACACATACACCGGATGGATTGGGCAAAAAATATGTCGACAACCCGGAATTATGGCTCAAGACTGAAGATATGGTGCGCAGTGCCATGAGGGACAACAACATTCCCTTTATTGAAATAGCCGATGAGGCTGCCTTCTATGGCCCTAAAATCGACGTGCAGGTCAGGAGCGCCATCGGCCGGGAGTTCACTCTGGCTACAAATCAGGTCGACTTCGCCCAGGCGGAGCGCTTTGAACTTGAGTTCACCAATGAATCCGGCGAAAAAGAGCGCCCGCTGATTATTCACAGAGCGCCGTTGTCCACTCACGAACGGTTGATAGGCTTCCTGCTTGAGCATTACGCGGGGGCTTTTCCGGTGTGGCTGGCGCCGGTGCAGGCGGTGATTATACCGGTGACCGACAGCTTTATCGATTACGCCCGGAGCATTGAAAGAGAGCTAAGGGATGCAGGGGTACGAGTGAAATTGGATGCCCGATCTGATCGTATGAGTGCCAAAATTCGTGAAGCACAATTGGGGAAAGTGCCGTATATGGTCGTTATTGGTGAAAAAGAGTCCTCCAGTGGGACGGTTTCGGTACGCCTTCGCAGCGGGGAACAGAAGAATAATCTTGATTTTGCTGCTTTCAAAACGGCGGTTGCCAAAACGATTGTGGACAAAGCCGAAGGCTTCGGGTTATAATGCATATCTGCGTTCATTGAGTGGGCGCTTGGTTTCATGCTAAACGGAGGTAGCGAACAGTATAGTTAAAGAATTACGCGTTAATCAGGTGATACGGGGCAGAGAGGTGCGGCTCGTCGGGGATAAAGGCGAGCAGCTCGGAGTAATGCCGCTGTACCAGGCTCGCGAAGTGGCCGATAAGGCCGGATTGGATCTGGTGGAGGTTGCCCCGACGGCGGTGCCGCCGGTCTGCCGTCTTATGGACTACGGCAGATTCAAGTACATGCAGACAAAGAAAGAGCGCGAGGCTCGCAAGAGCCAGAAGACGGCGTTGCTTCGGGAAATCAGGTTGCGTCCTAAGATTGGCAACCATGATTTTGACGCCAAGGCCAGAACCGCTCGCAAGCTGCTGGAAGATGGGGACAAGGTAAAGGTAACCATTATGTTTCGCGGCCGTGAGAATACTCATCCAGAGCTGGGAATCAAGTTGATTGAGCGCATGACACAGCTACTGTCGGATGTCTCCACTGTTGAAAAAACACCGGTGCGCGAGGGTGCCAGGCTGCATGCCATACTGGCGCCGCTGGTGCCGAAGCAGGGCAAGATAAAAGAAGATTCAGTTGAAGAAACCGGGGAGTTACAAAATGCCGAAGATTAAAACACATAAGGGGGCCAGCAGCCGGTTCCATATCACCGGTAGCGGTAAGATCATGCGTATGAAGGGTGGCAAAAGCCATCTGCGCCGTAACAAGTCATACCGCAGCAAAACCCTGTTTGACGAGATGATTCCGTTGCATCCAAGTGACAGAAAGCGTATTCAGCGCCTGATACCCAACGGTACGTAAAGGAAGAGTAACATGGCTAGAGTTAAAAAGGGCGTTACTGCACGCCAACGGCACAAAAAAGTTCTCGCGCTGACCAAAGGACAGCGCGCCACGCGCCACAGTCTGTATCGCCGCGCGCACGAGTCAATGATGCATTCGCTGAGCTATGCCTATGCGCATCGCCGCGAGCGCAAGTCGGATATGCGTGCCCTGTGGATTACGCGTATCAACGCTGCCTGCCATGCCAACGGAGTGAGCTACAGCACCTTCATCGCCTCACTCAAAACTGGCGGGGTTGATCTCAATCGCAAGATACTTGCCGACATCGCTGTGCGCGAGCCAGACGTTTTTGCCGAGCTGGTAAAGCAGTGTCAGGTCGCAAGAGTAGAGGAAGCCAAGTGAAGACTGTAGTCAAGCGCGTCTATTGCCCCGTTGATAAAAAACTGGTGACTCCCACTGAAAAAAAGATCGGCGAAGCGGTTCACTTGGTCTGTTTGAAGTGCGACACGGTGCTGTATGTAAAAGAAAGCTGGGGTTGGCGTTTCCCAAAGTCCCAGCCCGCGGTCAAAAGATAACAGGGTTTGCCGGATAAGTTAAGAGAGAGGTTTCAACCTCTCTCTTTTGTTTTAGTTGCGCGACCGGGCTGCGGTTAAAGCTACGGTAGCCGGATTGAGAAGTCAACCGTTTTTCAGTCAAGGTACACCGCTTTTTATAGTTTGAGGGTTCATACACGAATGTCGGGAGTTCAAATTTCCAACCATTTGATGTCGGGCTTGCTTTTTCTGAACCGGTTGTTATAATGATTGCAAAGTCAATCAGAATTGATAAAAAAGCAAGGCGGGTAAACCATGATTGAGATACTGCGTAACAAAAATTCTACCACGAAGTTTCAAATACT
This sequence comes from Dehalococcoidia bacterium, assembly GCA_009779255.1. Classification (GTDB taxonomy): domain Bacteria; phylum Chloroflexota; class Dehalococcoidia; order Dehalococcoidales; family UBA1222; genus WREQ01. The sequence goes on along the minus strand of WREQ01000013.1, from coordinate 1,268 downwards.
GGTTGAAATCGCCAACGGGGGACCTGAGATACAGCAGCGGGAGATTGCAAAAGAGCTGAACATCACCCCTCAGGCAGTGTCTGACTATGTAGCCCAGCTTATCGGTGAGAATCTGCTTGTGTCCGAAGGGCGCTCTAGTTACCGTGTTACCAACGAGGGGGTAAACTGGATAATCCGTTCGCTTAGAGAACTGCACGACTATAACACGTTTGTCCAGAGGGCGGTGAATAATATCTCCATCTGCGCCGCTTTGGCCGAGGACAAAGTCAAAGAAGGCCAGAAGGTCGGTATCAAAATGAAAAACGGCCTGCTTTTCGCTGTTTCCGATATCGGAAGCGGGGCAAGCGGTATCGCCACTATAGATGCCGAACACGGCGAAGATGTCGGTGTCTACAATATCAAAGGGATTGTCCAGCTTGAAATAGGCAATGCTACTATCATCAAGATTCCAGGTATAGAAAGAGGCGGTTCTCGGAAAGTGGATTATGCCGCGCTCAAGCGCCATGTCACAGGCGGATTTCCGGTGGTTTCGCTGGGACTGGAAGCATACGTTGCCTTACGCAGCATCGGGGCGGACTTTTGGCAATACGGCGCGACCGAAGTTGCTATCGAGTCTGCAAGAAGTGGGCTTAACCCGCTGGTGGTTTGCACCGACAGCGAAGTTTCGGTGCTGATAGCCAGACTTGAAAAAGAAAAAATCCGTTATAAGCTGATAGATACCGAAAAAATGCGTTAACAACCAACTGGTACCACGCCCGCGGTTGGTGGTATTCCTAAATACATATTGGACTGATACATGTGGTTGACATACCCCGATGAAGTATGATAACCTCCCACCAGAATCCAAAGTTGGAGGGAGAGACATGGAGAACCCGACAAAGCGGAACCGTTTCCTCTTCTGCAACCCTTTTATCAGCCCCTCTTGTATTCTTCGTTATGGAGTATCTGGTGCCCAGGTTAAAAACCTCGGTATGGTCATACAACCGATAAAAAACAAAAGGGGCAGTTATGAACAATAAGCTCTTCATCAACGCGATAAGCATAACGATGCTAGCTGCGATGTTGGTGCAGACGCTCCCTTCAGACACTATCAAAATCAGTTTTCCCTCCGTCCAGAATAATCTTCCTGCCGGTGCATATAGTGGAGACGCCACGTGGGCAGACAACTCCCCCGCAACTTCTGACCTGCCGCCTGACATTACCTTTGACGGTGACCCCCTGGCTGAGTACGAATACACGCCGCGGGCGGAGAGGTCTGGAAGTGCGGC
>WREQ01000012.1 GCA_009779255.1 Dehalococcoidia bacterium | reverse complement strand
CAACACAGATACACCTGTGGATAGCACGAATACCGTTGATATTACGCCAGTCCTTGACCCTGAACTTGAGCTAAGAATGTGTGAGGATTACAGGCTGGTTTTTAACTTCCTGCCGCCGGACGACATATGGCCTGTCCGGATTCAGCAGTATTTTGGAAATTTCAGCGGTTGGGAAGTGGTTTACATTGGAGTCAGAACAGATTACCCAGAATTGTTGCGTTCTGAACAAGTTGCCGGATATACCCTTGTCTTTCCAGATGAACGGCCATTGTATGTATATAAAGACTCCAGGTTCTATCGCCTTCAGTTTGCGTATGATGCAGAGTTTATCACCAAAGAAGATGTGTACAACATTGGGAAGCGTGCATGTGTGGGTTTTCCAACTACTCCGCCACCATACTTGGAAGTGCCTGTGCTTGACACTGAACTTGAGTTAAGAATACGCGAAGATTTCTGGCGCTTTTTGGACGTAGGTGCTTACACTCGGTTTGGGTTTGATGAGGCCATTGTTACGTGGTATCTCGGAATCTACAGCGGTTTGGAATTGGTTGACATGAGCTGGCCACTCCTTGTCCACCTAGGCCAGACTGTGGTGGACGTTGCAGGATATGTTATTGTATCGGGATCCTCGCACCCGCCACCATGGATATATAAAGACTCGATGTTTTACACTCTTGGCGAAGCCTATGAGAGCGGCTTGATTACGAAGGCAGATGTATACAACGTTGCGAGACAGATAGATTGCGGTTATTTTTGGAGTTTCTGCAGTTTTACGGAGCGGTATCCAATCCAGCCGCGGTAGTATAACATCAGCTGTATAAACTCTAATTATGCGGCTGGTCAACGGGATACCTGTCCCATCTCAGGTGCTTAATGAAGCAAAAGTGAAGTCATAAACTATCAATCAGGGTGCTTTTGCTTGACATTCTCACGCCTAAAAGGTATATTGCTTTGGTTGCCAATTGAGGGCGCCCATTCTTAAGTTCAGGCGTAGTCCTGAATTCTTATTGTCTGGAGGTAAAGACTCAATGGGAAAGATTAATGTCGCTATTATCGGCGTAGGTAACTGTTGTTCATCCCTGGTGCAGGGCGTGACCTTCTACAAGAAGGCCAAGGATGTGGATTTTGTTCCCGGATTGATGCATGTCAATCTAGGCGGCTATCATATCAGTGATATCAACTTCGTGGCCGCCATAGACATTGATAAAAATAAGGTGGGCAAGGACCTCTCGCAGGCCATTTTTGCCAAGCCCAACAACACCATCAAACTTTCCGATGTCCCCAGCCTTGGCGTCAAGGTTGAGCGCGGCATGACTCACGATGGTTTGGGCAAGTATCTTTCCCAGATTATCGAAAAAGCCCCCGGCCCTACCGCCGATATCGTCAAGATTCTCAAAGATGCCAAGACCGACGTGGTTATCAATTATCTGCCTGTCGGCTCTGAAGAAGCCACCAAGTGGTACGTTGAGCAGATCTTGGAAGCCGGCTGTGCCATGATTAACTGCATTCCAGTGTTCATCGCCCGTGAGAAATATTGGCAGCAGAGATTCGAGAAAAAGGGGCTGCCGATTATTGGCGATGACATCAAGAGCCAGGTGGGCGCCACTATCGTGCATCGCGTGCTCACCCGCCTGTTCATGGATCGCGGCGTGAAGCTGGAGCGCACTTATCAGCTCAATTTCGGCGGCAACACCGACTTCATGAATATGCTGGAGCGTGAGCGCCTTGAGTCCAAGAAGATTTCAAAGACTAACGCCGTCACTTCCCAGCTTGATTATAAGATGGAGCCTGATGATGTGCATGTCGGCCCATCTGACTACGTGCCGTGGCTGACGGATCGCAAGTTCTGTCACATCCGCATGGAAGGCCGCACTTTTGGCGATGTGCCGCTGCTGTTGGAAACCAAACTGGAGGTATGGGACAGCCCCAATTCCGCCGGCGTGGTGATCGACGCCATTCGCTGTGCCAAGCTGGCGCTGGACAGGGGTATCAAGGGTGCGCTGACCGCCCCCTCGGCCTATTTCATGAAATCGCCGCCGGTGCAGTATACCGATGATGAGGCGCATGACCAGGTGCAGGCTTTTGTCGATGGGAACGCCAAGTCGGCTGGCGCCGGCGAGTCCGCTAAGGCATAACCGGGCTGTGCCCGGCCACCGGGAAACGGCTGGCAGATGAAGATAGCCTTGGTATCGCCATATGATTTTGCCCATCCTGGTGGGGTGGTCAATCATATCATGGCGCTGGATGCTGAATTCACCGCGCTGGGGCACGATGTGCGCATTATCGCCCCGGCTTCGCGCAACCGTATCGTCGAACTGGGCGAGCGGTTCATTCCTATCGGCCGCCCGCGTTCGGTGCCTGCCAGCGGCTCGATTTTGCGTATAAGTCTGTCTCTTAATCTGGCCCCTGAAATCAAGGATGTTCTGGCACGCGAAAAGTTTGATGTGGTGCATTTGCATGAGCCTTTTATGCCGATGCTGTGTAGCGCTATCCTGCGGTTTTCCGACAGCCTGAATGTTGGCACTTTTCATGCCTATCGCGGCAGTCCAGGCTACAGTCTGGGGCGTCCAATTACCACTATCATGCTTCGCAGGCGCAATCGCAATCTTGATGGCCGCATCGCCGTTTCGGAACCGGCGCGGGCTTATGCCGCGAAGCACGTCGCTGGAGAGTTCAGTATCATTCCCAATGGTGTCGACCTTGCCCGCTTCAATCCGGGCGTCAAAGCGATACCTGGGTATGACGACGGCAAGCTGAATATCATCTTTGTGGGGCGGCTGGAAATGCGCAAAGGGGTCAAATATCTGCTGGAAGCTTACGCTCGGCTTAAAAAGAAGCATTCGAATATTCGCCTGATAGTGGTTGGGCCGGGCAAAAACCTGCGCAAGCGTTATGAATTCAAGGTAAACAGGATGAAGCTGCAGGATGTGATTTTCACCGGTGGCGTGCCGTGGGATGACCTGCCGCGCTATTACCAGGCGGGCGACATTTTCTGCGCTCCGGCTGTCGGCAAAGAAAGCTTTGGTATTGTGCTACTGGAAGCCATGGCCATGGGAAAACCGATTGTGGCTACTGCTATCGATGGCTATGCCTCGGTGGTCAGGAACGGCGAGCAGGCGCTGTTGGTGCCGCCCAAGAACATTCAGGCGTTGGCAGACGCCCTGGAAAAGCTGATTGAGAGTCCCGCGTTGCGGAGCAAACTGGGAGCCGCGGGGCTGACCTCGGTTGTGGATTATGACTGGCGGATTGTCGCGCGCCGCGTTCTGGATTATTACACCTATTCCGCCCGGCGTGCGGAGCAACAAAAGGGAGACCTGGACTTGGCCGGCACGCGTTCCGGAAGGTAATGGCAATATGACAAAGACCGATTGGCGCCGCAATGTAGCTTCGTATGTCACCGTTCCGGTGGCAAGAACGCTTGCGCGCACGTCGATAACGCCGGACATTCTCACGTGGTTCGGGTTTGTCCTGACCTGCGGTGCGGCGGTGCTGGTGTTGCTCGGTTTGCCGCAGTGGGGCGGCTTGGTTATGCTGATTGCCGCCAGTATGGACATGTTTGACGGGGCGCTGGCGCGTCAGACCGGGCGTGTATCGCGCTTCGGGGCAGTGCTGGATTCCACATTGGACCGACTGTCGGAAGGCGTGGTACTGACCGCTATTATATATGCATTTGCCGTTGATGGCGAGCCGTGGTATGCCGCGCTGGCGGGGGCGACGCTTTTGCTGTCGTTTACCGTCAGCTACATCCGCGCCCGTGCCGAAAGTATGGGCATTACATTGAACGAGGGCTGGTTCACTCGTAGTGAGCGTGTCATAGTGATGGCGCTTGGTCTGATACTGAATCTTATTATCATCGCGTTGGCCGTGATAGCGGTGCTTAGCTTGGCGACATCTGCGCAGAGGTTGTACACGGCATGGCGCCGGTTGCGCACGCAAGTTTAGTCTTTGGCTCAGGGAGAGGAGGCATTAGATGCCGGTTCTAGCGATTGTAGGTGGACAATGGGGTGACGAGGGTAAGGGCAAGGTAGTAGACCAGATGTCCGAAAATGCGGACATAGTGGTGCGGTTTTCTGGTGGCGACAACGCCGGCCATACCGTTATCAATCGTCTTGGCGAGTTCAAGTTGCACTTAGTGCCTGCGGGCATCTTCTCAGATGTCTCCTGCGTTATAGGCAACGGCGTGGTAATCAACCCCGCGGTGCTAATAAGTGAAATCGCCATGCTAAACAAGGCCGGCGTGAACACCGCCAAACTTGCTATTTCCGACCGCGCCCATCTGGTCATGCCGTATCATATCCTGCTGGACGAGCTGGAGGAAAAATCCCGCGCCGGCAAGGCGCTGGGCACCACCAAACGCGGCATAGGTCCGGCATTCGCCGATAAGACCAACCGTTTGGGCATCCGTGTCTGTGACCTGTTGGACAAGGCTGATTTTAAGGAGCGGCTGGCGATGGCGCTGGAGGCCAAGAACACGCTGTTCACCAAAATTTACGGTGTGGAACCGCTTTCACTGGATGAAATATACAATCAGTACTGTGAATACGCCGATTATCTTACTCCTTTCATCAAAAATACCGTCAGTCTGCTGGACGAGGCGCTGGAACAGGGTAAAAAGGTGATAATGGAGGGGGCGCAGGGTGCCCTGCTTGACCCCGACTTCGGCACCTATCCCTACGGAACTTCCTCATCGCCGCTCACCGCCGGTGGCTGCCTGGGCTCCGGCATCGCCCCCAACCACATAGAGAGCGTGCTGGGTATTTTCAAGGCGTACTGCACTCGTGTGGGCAACGGCCCCATGCCTACCGAGCTGATGGACGCCACCGGGCAAAAAATCCGCGATATTGCGCATGAATATGGTACTACTACCGGCCGCCCGCGCCGCATCGGCTGGTTTGATGCCGTGGCCGCCCGTTTCTCCTGCCGCATAAACGGCATGACTGCCCTTGCCATTACCCGTCTTGATGTGCTGGACAGTATGGAAAGCCTTAAAATCTGCACCGCTTACGAGCTGAACGGCAAAAAGATTGATTATTTTCCGGCCAGCGTGGCCGAACTGGAGCGCTGCAAGCCGGTTTATGAAGAGTTTTCCGGATGGGGCATGCCGATAACCCATGTGCGCAGGTTTGAAGACCTGCCATTGCAGGCGCAGACCTTCGTGAAACGTATCGGGGAGCTGGCTGGCTGCGAAGTATATATGGCCTGTTGCGGCCCTTCACGCGAGCAGGTGATTCACCTCAAGCCGCTGTTTTAGCTTCAATTACCAGTCAGATATTAAAAAGGGAGAGCGAAAAGCTCTCCCTTTTGCTTGTATGGAACAGGGAAGGGTGATGTCGGATAGAGCTGTTAAGAAAAGTTGCGTTTCTCTGCAATGTTTCAGTAGAAATCCGACAGTCCGTTTATCGACCTGTATGCTGATGGTTCGTTGGTGCCAGCTAATAGCAACTCGAAGTAGTGCTCTCGCCGAGCTGCAAAAGCTGTCTTTCATGAGTTATATTCAGCTCAATTATAGATAAATATAAACACCTTCAACTATTGTGGGTGTTGCGACGTTCGCTGGAGCCTAAGAGCTTGACAAAGTCGGGGGGGGTAGAATGGCGGCACTTTATGATTGATATCGTGCAGAATAGTTTGAAAAAGGGGGTGTCGCCTATACAGTGATCGTACGTTGGGTGGGGCGTGCAGAAATGCACTGGTGTTGCGTACGGACCATTTTTGGCATAAAATAAACAAAGGAGATTTTCAAGATGATAATGGAAAGATTCAAGACGTTACTTTTGAAACCTTTGGGAATCATCCTTGCGGCAATAATTGCCATTACCCCTGTAATTTCCATAAATTCAATAAATGCCGATGACTTCGCGTATAAAACAGCTAATGCCCAGAATGCCAGTGTCGGCAGATGGGAAGTTGTTGTAGACGAACGAGCCGGAACCTATATCCGCAATGACGCTACGGGTGAAAAAATTGCTGCTGTGTTCCGTTACAATGAGGACAACGTAATTGAGCACTATGACATAGTTGAGTATGCTGCTTACCTTAATCAATGGAGCGGTGTTGCAGACCGCCCGCTTTTTCCGTATTCAGCGGTGTATCCTGCGCAATCAATGATACTGGATGAAAAGGGATCTAAGGAGCAGACGAGGGCTTTCCAGTGGTATGACTATAGGGAAACCCATGTATATCAGAGTGAAGGTATGCCGATCAAAGTGACCCCCGATTTTCAGGGTCCATGCACAATCACTTTTAGGAGTTCTCTCACAGTTTCAGAGGGGTTTACGCCCAGCTTTACAATGGGGGGCAAGGTCGCTGCTGTGGTGCGGGCGGAGTCGTCATTTACCTGGAATGTCTCCGCATCTACTGAAACGACTGTCAGTGGGACATGGAATGTGCCTTCAGGATGGATAGGTTGTATCCAATTCCTGCCATATAACAATGTCACGGCAGGCAATGTATACGACATTGTCAAGATTCTGATGTACTACAACGAGACACTTCTGGGCTCTGTTACGGCAAGCTCTCCCAAAACTCTTTCCAATGGATTTGCTGATGGCCTCTACAGACTACACTTGAGATAGATAAGTAGTTTCGCAGGTTTGTAAAGCAGGGCGAAATAGTTCCATAACGGACTCTTCGCCATGCTTTTATCTGCCGAATTAGATTGGTGGCGGTTATCGATGAGATTTACGCTGTCCGCCACGGCGGGTTTTGAGATTTCAAAATGAGCAATAGCATGAAGAACAAAAAAGTTGTCGCCTCATGCGTTCTCAGCGTCTGCTTGATAGCGATGCTTGCAACAACAGCGGTTTCATGCCATGGGAATAATGACGCCGGTGAATCACGGTACAACTTAAACCCGGATGTTTCCGGTAAAGTAATTGCTTCCAACAGCGCGCCTATAAACCGATTGGTGCCACAGATACTGTTAGATACACTTTCATTTGCGACTTGTGTAATCATCGGCGAAGTTGTCGATGACGGCGTGGTGACCACAACGGAGATGCTTTCCTTAACCGGATTTTCTTATGAAATGTACTATACCACTGCGAATATCAAAGTACTCGATACTATAGCGGGGGAACCTCCGTCCGGTGATATCATCCGTTACAGGCAGGGAGGCTCGCCGGAGGCTCCCTGGCATACACAAGTCAAAAAAGGTGAAACCGGCGTCTTCATATTGTTTTACCGTGAACAAATTGACCAATATATGGCGGCGGCTTTTGAGGAAAGCGTGTGGTATGTGGATGGAAAAAACAAACTGACTTCTATGTCCGATCAGCCATTCGCGGCTAAATATGACGGTATAGATCTGGGCATTCTCATTGAGGATGTTAAGGAAGCTTTTGCGCTGGCAGAAGAATGGTTGAATAGCGGCACTTGAACGCAGTGCGCAACCACGTTGTTTTTAGATAAAGCGCGGACTGGTTTCATTTAGACAGACGGTTGCCCCTCTTTGCCATCTCCCCTCTGGATTCCGGCTCGGAGGCTGGAATGACATTATCGTCGTTAAGTCCATGCTGGAGGAACGAGCCTGCGAGTGACGAAGCATCCGGCGGGGCGGTGGATGGTTGCTCCCCACCACCAGATCCTTCGGTCGCTACGCTCCCTCCATGATGGACTTGGTCGTAAATCCATGCTGGAGGAACGAGCTTGCGAGTGACGAAGCATCTGGCGGGGTGGTGGATGGTTACTCCCCTCCAGATCCTTCGGTCGCTGCGCTCCCTCCAGGATGGTCATGGTCATAAATCCATGCTGGAGGAACGAGCCTGCGAGTGACGAAGCATCTGGCGGGGTGGTGGGTGGTTGCTCCCCGCCGCCAGAGCCTTCAGTCGCTGCGCTCCCTCCAGGATGGACTTGTACGGGACTCATAACGGACCACTGAAAACTGATTACTTTCGGCCTTGTGTCCCCAAACACCTGGACTCATACACACGCTTGACAAATCTCAAAAATACTGTATACTGTGAATAGTGTTAATCGTTATCGCTGTTAGAATTTAAAAATTAGAGGTAATGATGATGTTGTCTGCTGACAGCTGTCCGGGTTACGTTGAAGACGCCTTTACCACATTTGATGAAATTATGGCGGGGGCCCGGAACAATATGATGGATGTAATGAATCGGGCAAACAAGGGTGAGCTTTTTGTGTTGCACTTTTTGTCAATGAGCGACGGCGCGTTGTTACCATCTGAATTAAGCAAGGCGCTGCAAGTTACCACAGCGCGAATTTCAGCTTTGCTTGGCAGCCTGGAAAAGAAAGGACAGGTTGAACGGGAACTGGACAAAAATAACCGCGTAAACATTCTCGTGACCATTACCGAATCCGGACGCGAACGTGTGAATACGGAACTGCGTAACATCAAGAGTTACCTTACGGGAATTTTTACCGATATGGGCGAGGCGGATACGGTTGAATTTATCCGGCTGATTAAACGGTTTTTTGACTTGTCATACAAATATTGTCCTGACTACTTGCGCAGGCAGGCGGGGTGACGTGACGGTAAGTTCATTGGATTACACTGTAATGTGGACTATGATGTCCGCATAAAGTATCCTATAAAACTACAGGATTTCCTCTGATCAGAGGTTGCTACGAATTCAGTAATTATTTATCTGGAGGCTCATCGTGTTACAAATCAAAGGCATAAGCAAACGATATACCACAGGGGATTTGACGCAAATCGCTCTGAACGATGTAAGCTTGAATCTGCGAGACAGTGAGTTTGTCGCCGTACTTGGGCCATCCGGTTCAGGCAAAACAACGCTATTAAATATTATCGGAGGGCTTGACCGCTATGATAGCGGCGATCTTATCATAAACGGCATTTCCACTAAAAAATATAAGGACAGAGATTGGGATTCATATCGCAATCACACCATCGGTTTTGTGTTCCAAAGTTACAATCTTATTCCCCACCAGTCCATTCTTTCCAATGTGGAACTTGCGTTGACTATTTCCGGCGTTTCGAAGAGTGAACGGCGGAAAAGGGCAAAAGATGCACTCACACAGGTGGGGCTTGGCGATCAGGCACACAAACGTCCAACTCAGATGTCCGGCGGGCAGATGCAGCGTGTGGCCATCGCCCGCGCGCTGGTCAACAATCCCGGTATCCTTTTGGCGGACGAGCCGACAGGCGCGTTGGACACGGAAACCAGCGTGCATATTATGAATTTGCTTAAAGAGGTAGCGCGTGACAGGCTTGTCATTATGGTTACACACAATTCGGAGCTTGCCGACAAATATGCCAATCGTATCGTGAAACTTCGGGACGGGAAAGTCATTTACGACTCTAACCCTTGCGATATTCCTGCGGCAGCTGCTACTGAGCCTGTGCATAAGAAAATGGGCAAGGCAAAAATGTCGTTTTTCACGGCACTTTCACTCAGCATGAACAACCTGATGACCAAGAAAACCCGTACATTTTTGACCTCATTTGCGGGCAGCATCGGCATCATCGGCATCGCTCTGATTCTTTCCCTTTCCAGCGGAATGCAGGCGTATATCAAGAATGTTCAAGAGGATACGCTTTCCACTTACCCAATCCAGATTGCCAGCGAATCAATGGATATTGGCGGAATAATGACCGCCATGATGGGTTCTTCCAAGATAGACCGCAGCGGTCGCGACCCCGACGCGGTTTATTCCGGCAATATTCTAAGCGATATGATCAAATCTATCGCAGCGCAACTGACCAGGAATGATTTGCAAACCTTCAAGGCTTATTTGGAGAGTGCTGATGGTGCGAGAATTGTCGAACTTACCAATGACATACAATACGGCTATAACCTCGATTTGCAAATCTATAAAACCGACACCTCAAACGGCGTGATCCAAGTCAATCCCAGCAAGCTGCTTTCTCAGCTGATGGGTACGGAGAACGATTCGTCCGGAGGCATGATGGGTGGCGGTTTCATTGCTGATACCTGGACGGAAATGCTGGGAAACAGGGAACTGCTGGAAAAACAATATGACGTGCTGGCCGGCGCTTGGCCGACTGCCTACAACGAGATTGTGATTATCGTCGATGAAAACAACGAAATTAGCGACTTTGTCCTCTATTCTCTCGGCATCATGGATCAGGATGAATTGACCAAGATGGTGGAAAAACTCTTCACGGGAGAACCGATTGATGTGTCGGAGGTCGCTAGTTATTCCTATGACGAGCTGCTTAATCTCACTTTCAAGCTGGTGTTGAACACGGACGTTTACGCAAAAGAGGATGGTTTGTGGGTAGATAAAAGTGCCAGTGAAGTCTTCATGAAATCCGTCATCAATGAGGCGCTTGAGCTTAAAATCGTCGGCATCCTGCGTCCCAGTGCGGAAGTCACGGCGACTTCCATCAGTGGTGCCGTGGCCTATACCTCGGAATTGACCAGATATGTCATCGATCAAATCCTGGAAAGCCAAATCGTCCGTGAGCAAATGGCAAATCCCGAAACGAATGTGCTGACTGGGGCGCCATTTGATATGAAATCATATACTGATTCCCTTACTATTGGAGACGTATATGCCTATATGGCGATGCTTCCCGAGACGCAGCAGGCGCAGATGAGCGCGATGATGCAAGGCATGAGCGAGGAAGAAATCCTCTCCATGTTTGCCAGCATGATGAGGGACAGCGCGGGCAGCGCCACGACTTATGAGGATAATCTCACCATTTTTGGAGTGGTTGATCTTGCCATCCCCAGTTCCATCAGCATTTACCCGAAGGATTTCGAATCCAAGAACAAAATCGCGGAATACATCGAGGAGTACAACGCCTGGCAAAAGGCGTCTGGTCACGAGGAATATGCCATAGGTTACACGGATTTTATGGCGGTTATGCTGTCCTCAGTTACTTCCATTATCAACATCATCACGTATGTGTTGATTGCCTTTGTCGCTACCTCACTTGTTGTGTCTTCCATCATGATTGCGATTATTACCTATATCTCCGTGCTGGAACGCACCAAGGAAATCGGCATTCTGCGCAGCATTGGTGCATCCAAGGGTGATGTTTCCAGGGTGTTCAACGCTGAAACGATTATCGAAGGCTTTATTGCGGGTGCGCTGGGCGTTGGAATTACATTACTCATAAACATCCCGATTAACATTATTATCAAGTCAATTACGGGGATTGGAACCATCGCGGCGCTCCCGATTACCGGCGCTGTCGGATTGATAACGCTGAGCGTGGTTCTCACCGTAATTGCCGGTCTTATTCCGTCAAGAATCGCCGCAAAGAAAGATCCTGTGATTGCTTTGCGGACGGAGTAAGCATGACAAAAGCGAACTGACAGGAGGCGAATATGGCTATCAGCAAAGAACGGATAGTGAATATACCAGCTTTGCATGAGGACTACGCTTTTGCAGAGGTCAGTCGAAAATACCCGGAGATGATGGAATCATTCGCGCAGTTTTTGGAACTGCGGCATCTGTATGATGCCGCCATAAGAGAGATCATTACCAAGCTGGAAATTTTGGATACGGAGTTTCAGCTGAAATTTCGGCACAATCCCATCTATAGCATAGAGAGCAGGTTGAAAAGCCCGAACAGTATCTTTCAAAAATTGAAAAGGCGCGGCTTGTCTCTTAATCTGAAATCGGCACAGGAATCTCTGTACGATATTGCCGGAATTCGTGTGATTTGCAACTATATTGATGATTTGTACACCGTTGAATCGCTGCTCCTGCGGCAAACAGATATCGAATTGGTTGAACAGAAGGATTACGTCAAAAATCCCAAACGCAATGGATACCGAAGCCTGCATATCGTTGTTACCGTGCCGGTCTTTTTGTCCGACAAAACCGTGCCGACCCCAGTTGAAATTCAGCTGCGTACAATCGCAATGGACTATTGGGCGAGCCTGGAGCATAAGCTTCGGTATAAGTCAAAGCCGGAACAAGTTGAAAACTACGGGGCGCAACTATCGGACTGCGCCGACAAACTTGCCGGTATTGAACAGACGATGCAGGAAATCCACAGAAATATCGGTTCGTAGTTTTTCGGGAAATGGCGGTATGCAATAGTATCTTTTAATGGCATAGGCTCTAAGAAGTGCGGCAACTTACGTCACGGTATATTGAATACAGTGTGTAAATGTGGTACTAATATACTGGCGTGGGGTCGTCTAACAGATTGGCGTAAAGGAGTTCATGTATGAAAAACCGGACCGCTATCGTAAAATGGTCGTTATGCGTCTTGCTGCTGGCGCTGCTGTTAACTCCGGCGCTCGCCGGGTGTGGTCGCAAAGGGAATGACACAGGGTGGACTTATGACGCGGCAATTTCTGCCGATGGCTATTCCGTGCGCAATGACATTCGCGCCTACAAGCCGGTGAGCTTCCTTTCCAGAGACGATGCCTATGCCCTGCTCAAACAGGCACAGGCGCAATACGATGCCTTGTCCGCCGTCATGCATGTGGATAAGGAGACATATAATGCGGACAAGCTGCTTCAGTCAACCTCGGCGTACTCCGCAGATTTTTCGGGAAGTTCTATTCGCGTCGTCACGCACGGCGTGGCGTCTGTGCGCATGTGGATGTCCGTTGTCAATCTCGACGCTTCCGGAATGCCGGTTGCCAATATTGAAGTTTATTCGCCTGCCGCGGGCAAGGCCTTCCAGAAGGATGTCAAAAACGATACGCCACCAGTGGCCTACGACAGCGCCAGCGCCAGCTTCATAATTATGGGTATCGTCGAAACACTTACGCCATACCGCGACTTGGCTTCCGCAGATTACATGGGTGAACTCAAGGCGGGCAAACTGGAGGATGGTAACACCCTGATTCAGTTCACCAATACCGATACGGGGGTTTTTGTCAGGCTGATACTCGATTCCAATAATAGATACGTGTTCGATTCCAAGTTTAAGCGCAACGCGGATGGCGCAATGATATACGAGGACCGCGATTTTTCCGTCATCGGGTCATTCAGCGTGCCTGGCTGGTATACAGGGGAATAAGCGGGTTATTGCTGTCACTGGTTTGACTCACTGGATGCGTCAGGTTGCGGAGTGTCATTCTCCAATCCTCCTGTTACGATTGTCGGAGATGGCGTAGCGGGGGGATGATTAGGTCTGCGGCTTCCTAAGCATCAGCCATAACGGCAGACCGGTGCGGGGCGTGGTAACCTCTTTCAGCGTCTTGAAACCGAAGTGTTTGTACATCTCTGCATTGCGCGGCGTCTGTGTTTCCAAGTAGCAGACTTCTCCGGTCGCGTCCAGCTTTGCCAGCATTGGTTTCAGTAGCGCGGATGCATGACCTCTGCCCTGGTGTTCAGGTGCCACCGCCAGCAGTGCCAGATAGGTATGTCGTTCCGGAGCCAGCTCCTTGCGCAGCTTTTTGCACCAGCGGTCAATCGCCGCATTGCGCAGCAGATACTGCCAACCGCAACGTAATGGCAAACGCGGGAAGCCGGCGCGTATGAGGGAAGTCACACCGGGGGGAACTTGTCCGGCCGGCACCCAAGCGGCCACTCCCTCGCACTTTTCCGAGGTGGTGTAAGCCGCGCCGTAACCTCCAGCAGCTATGCGCAGATACGGTTCCATGGCGTAGCGCAGGTTCTGGCGCTTCCTGACATCCGGGATTGTCCACAGGGTGGCGGGGTCATCCTTGAATGCCTCTGCAGTGGTAACCGAGGCCGGAATTACCAGTGTTTCGTCGATTTTAAGCAGGCTGGTGAGTTTCATTTCCAAGACATGCTAGCCTATAGGCAGGTCGATTTTACAGTGCCTAAGCGTTTCACGAATAATGGCTTGCGTCTTTTCGTCGGCAGGCACCAGCGGCAGTCTGAGGCCGCCCACGTTGAAGCCCAAGTAATTCAGCGCGTATTTCAATGGAACTGGATTGGAAATCACGAACAGGTCCTTGAACAGTGGCACTAGGTCGCCGTGAACCTTGGCAGCGTGGGTGGTGTTTCCAACGGAGAAGGCGTCCAGCATTTCCTTGATTTGCTTGCCTACCAGATGCGAGGCTACGCTGATAACCCCGTAAGCCCCCAGTGCCAGCATGGGCAGGGTGTCGCCGTCGTTGCCGCTCCAGACAACAAAATCGCTACGGATTTCCCCCACGCCGCGAATCACGCGGGCGATGTGGTCCATGTCGCCCGAGGCTTCCTTGATGCCGATGATGTTCGGGATTTTTGCCAGTCTTATTACCGTCTCCGCCGACAGGCTGGTGATGGTGCGTGATGGAACGTTGTACAGGATGCAGGGCAGCTTTGTGCTTTCGGCGATGGTTTTGAAGTGTTGGTACAGCCCTTCCTGTGTGGGTTTATTGTAGTAGGGTACCACCAGCAGGCAGGCGTCCACGCCCCAGCTCTCGGCGCGGACAGTGTTCTCTCGCGCTTCCTCGGTGGAGTTAGCGCCGGTGCCGGCGATTACGGAGCCGCGCTCGCCGATGACGGATTTGATTTCGCGGAACAGGCGGTGCTCCTCCTCCCATGTGACGGTGGGGGATTCACCTGTCGTGCCTACCACCACTACCCCGTCCGAGCCGGAGTCTATGATCGCTACAGCCAGTTTTTTGGCCTGCTCGTAATCCACGGCACCCTCGTTGTCAAAAGGGGTGACCATGGCAGTAATCAGCCGCCCAAGTTCTTTGCCACTTTTCATGTTATCTGTCTCCTTTTAGCCAGTCGCGGTGGATCATTTCCTCGGCGATCTGGACAGCGTTCAGCGCTGCGCCTTTGCGGATGTTGTCGGCCACCACCCACATCACCAGAGAATTGGGGGTGGAAATGTCGCGGCGGATGCGTCCCACGTAGGTATCGTCGGTGCCGGTGGCCATCCAGGGGGTGGGGTAGAGGTTGATGGTGGGGTCGTCCAGCACGCGTACGCCCGGCGTTTGCGACAGTAGCCTGCGGGCATCATCAGGCGATATGGAATCGGTGAATTCGACATTGATCGCCTCGCTGTGTCCGGTGAAAACGGGAACGCGCACGCAGGTGGCCGAGATGGCAATATCGCTGGCGTGCATGATTTTGCGTGTTTCCTCTACCATCTTCCATTCTTCCTTGGTGTAGGCGTTGTCGAGGAAGATGTCTATATGTGGCAGCGTGTTATAGGCAATCTGGTGCGGGTAGACATGCGGCACCACCGTATCGCCGGATAGTATCTGTTTTGACTGTTGGGTTAGCTCCTCGATAGCCGCAGAACCGGTTCCGGACACCGACTGGAAGGTGGTGACGATGATGCGTTTGATGGGGCTGGCGAGATGCAGCGGATTGAGCGCCACTACCATCTGTATGGTGGAGCAGTTGGGGTTGGCGATGATGCCTTTGTGCCTACTGATGTCGTCAGGGTTGACTTCAGGTATCACCAGCGGTACGTCCTCGTCCATGCGGAAAGCGGCCGAGTTGTCGATGACCACCGCCCCGGATTTGGCCGCAATCGGCGAAAAGTAGCGTGAAATATCAGATCCCGCGGAGAAGAACGCGATGTCCACTTCACGGAAGGAGTCGGGGGTGGTTTCCAACACCTCATATTCCTGACGGTTAAAGTAGAGCTTTTTACCAGCCGAGCGGTCGGAGGCATACAATTTAAGGTTTGAAACAGGAAACTTGCGTTGTTCCAGCACCTTGATGAATTCGCCGCCTACCAGTCCGGTAGCTCCTACGATGGCGACCCTGTATCCGTTCACACTGCCTCCTCAGTTGTTATTATGAATATCCGGTATTATAGGCTGAGCAGTTTGTCCAGCCCGAAAACCAGTCCGGTGTGCTTTGCTACTTCACGTGCTGCCAGTATCACTCCGGGCATATAGCACTCGCGGCTGATGGCCTCGTGTCTGATAGAAAGCGTCTGCCCTGCCGCGCCGAAAATGACTTCCTGCCGTGCCACGATGCCGGGAATCCGCACTGAGTGTATAGAAATACCTGTCTTCTCCAGCCCGCGACTGGGCTGTTCACCCAGGTGTGCTGGGGTGATGAAGGGTTTGCCGCGCTCTGCCGCCATCATTTGTGCTGTGGTGAGGGCGGTGCCGGAGGGCGCGTCAATCTTGGTCTGATGGTGCTCTTCGATAATTTCAGCGTAATCGAAATACCTTGCCGCTGTTTTCGCCAGATGCATCATTACAATAGCGCCGATGGCGAAGTTGGAGGCGACGAACGCGCCGGCCCTGCCGGCCTTCGCCAGCTTGTCGATTTCGCCGAGGTCATCCTGCGTGAGTCCGGTGGTGCCGCTTACCATATGGATGCCGCGTCCGAAGACAGCGCGCGCAAGCGGCAGCACCGCCTTTGCGGTGGAGAAATCAATAACTACGTTGGGCTTGGTCTTGTCCAGCGCCTCTACGGTATCGGTGAACAGTGGCATGCTGCGCCCGCCGGGCAGTGGTATGCTTTTGATCGCGGCCTGCTCGTCAAGCCCGCCTACCAGCAACATGTCCGGCTCGGCGGCTACGGCGGCAATCACCGCCTGTCCCATTTTACCTGCGGCGCCGCTGACTAAAATTCTTATCTGAGGCAAGGGTAGCACCTCTCTCGAAAATAATATCTATTCTAGAACAAATGTGGAATTAAAGTCCAAGCCTTTTACGCACGGGGTTGCGGATGCATGACGAGTTTGATGGAATTTTCCACAGGAGCCGCCGTCTGCGTCGTTCCACACAAAACGGAGGAATCTATGTGACGTTAATGAAAACAGAACGGAGGCGCAAGCCCCCGTTCTGTTGATAACTTCTCTAGAATCGCCTCTGCGGCGGGCGGCCTCCGCCCATTGGCGGACGGAATCCTTGCTGTCTGGCAGAACCTTCGTCGTCCGCGTTGTCGCCCGGACCTTTTTCCAGCAACGCCCGGCGCGAAAGGTTGACGCGTCCCTGATTGTCGATTTCGATAACCTTGACAGTTACTTCGTCGCCGATCTTGACCACGTCCTCCACCTTGTCCACGCGGCGGTTTTCCAGTTCTGAAATATGCACCATGCCGTCCTTGCCGGGCAGCAGGCTGACGAAGGCGCCGAAGTTCATGATGCGCACCACCTTGCCGGTGAATATTTCTCCAACCTTGATTTCGCGGGTGAGGTTCTCAATGGCGTTGATGGCTTTTCTGGCAGATGTTTCGTCCACGGCGCCGATAATCACCAGTCCGTCGGGCATGATGTCGATGGTGGCGCCGCTTTCGTCGGTGATGGCGCGGATGGTCTTGCCACCGGGGCCGATGACGGTGCCGATTTTCTCCACATCAATCTGAATCTTGTACATGCGCGGGGCGTAGGGCGAAAGCTCCGGGCGGCTATGCGCGATGGTGTTGTGAATGGTTTCCAGAATGAACAGCCGCGTGTCGCGGCTCTGCCACATGGCCTGCTCCAGTATTTCCAGCGATACGCCCTTGAGTTTGATGTCAAGCTGAAGGGCTGTGATGCCTTTGGTTGTGCCGGCGACTTTGTAGTCCATGTCGCCGTAGTTGTCTTCCATGCCCTCTATGTCGGTCAGCACGCGGTATTCACCGCCGTCCTCGGAAGTGACCAGCCCCATTGAAATGCCGGCCACCGGTGCGCTGATAGGTACGCCAGCGTCCATCAGCGACAGCGTCGAGCCGCAGACAGCGGCCATGGACGTTGAGCCAGAGGATGACATAATATCAGAAACCAGACGCAGGGTATATGGGAACTCTTCCTGCGATGGGATTACCGGCAGAAGCGCCCGCTCAGCCAGCGCTCCGTGGCCGACCTCGCGGCGGCTGGGAACGCCCACGCGCTTTACCTCTCCCGTCGAATAGGGCGGGAAGTTATAGTGGTGGATGTAGCGCTTGGATTCGGCCAGCCCCAGATTGTCCAGTTCCTGCGCGTCCCGCATTGAGCCGAGAGTGGTAATCGTCAGCGCCTGCGTTTCGCCGCGGGTGAACAGGCCTGAGCCGTGTACGCGCGGCAGTAGTCCCACTTCACAGGAAAGCGGGCGGATTTGTGTCAGCGGGCGGTTGTTAGTGCGGACGCCCTCTTTTAGTACGTGGTTTCTGAATTCATATTTGATAGCGCTGTCGAAGGCCGCGTTGATTTCGGCCTCTGAATATTGATCCTTGAGTGCTGCCGTCAGTTCGCCTTTGAGCTTTTCCAATCCTGGTTCGCGCTCGGCCTTGGTGGCGAAGTTGAGCGCGTCCCACAATCTGCCAGCTAGCAGGCGCTCCACCTCGGTTTTGACCTCCGCGCTTACGATTGGGGGCGGGGCTTCCACCTTAGCCTTGCCCAGAGCGGCGATTACCTGCTCCTGCAGGGCAATCAGCTTCTGATTTTCCTCGTGTGCCAGCTTCATGGCGGCGGTGACCATATCCTCCGGCACTTCCTTAGCGCCGGCTTCCACCATCACCACGGCCTTTTTGGTCGAGGCCACAACCAGGTCGAGGGTGCTCTTTTCCATGTCAGGCATGGGTGGATTGACCACAAGCTGGCCGTCGATGCAGCCGACATGGCAGGCTCCCACTGGCCCGTCGAAGGGAATCTCGCTCATGCCCAGCACGCACGAGCCACCGATAATGCCCAGCGTGTCGGGGTCGTTGACCTTGTCTGTTGAAAGCACGGTGATAATCACCTGTATTTCGCGTCGCCAGGTTTTGGGAAGTAGCGGGCGCAGGGGGCGGTCGGTGAGGCGTCCGGACAGGACTGCGTCTTCGGACGGTTTGCCCTCGCGGCGCAGAAAACCGCCGGGAATCTTGCCGGCGGCGTACATGCGCTCTTCAAACTCGATGGTCAGTGGTAAAAAATCAACCCCCTCGCGAGGCTGGGGGCTGATACAGCAGGTTACTAGTAACACGGTGTCGCCGCAACGCAAAGTCACGGCTGAGCCGGCCTGCGCGGCGATTCTGCCGCTCTCTATGATAAGTTTACGATTGCCAAAAGACGTCTCTGCGACAAATGGTTGTGCCATTTGCTTCCTCCTTGTCGATTTGCGCGTGATTTACGCGGTTACTTGCGCAGGCCGAGAGCTTTGATAAGGTTCTTGTAGCGGTTGATGTCTTCCTTTTCGAGGTAAGACAACATTCGCCGACGCTGGCCGACAAGACGGAGCAGGGCACGCTTGGAATGGAAGTCGTGGGGGAACGCAGTCATGTGGCGGGTAAGCTCGACGATGCGGTGGGTCATGATGGCCACCTGCACCTCGGCGGAGCCGGTGTCGCCTTCCCTGATAGCGTGCTTCTTGATAAGTTCAGACTTGGTTTGAGTGTCTAGCATGTGTTCTCCAGTTATTCTTTTTCCCTTTTATTCAATCGTGGATTATAACATAACGGGGGAGGGGGTGTAAATTATAGCCACTGGAGATATTTTAGACGGCGACTGTTGGGACGAGATTTACATTCGTTTTGGGGGAAGTCTGTGCTACAATTGCCAAGGATGAGGCTTGTGCAGATTGAGGTATGAGAAATGACTCATGATGACGATTTGAGAAAACTGAATAAAGCCATTGATGAGGCTATGGAGCATCTTCGGACACAACTCAATACGATGGGGAAAGCTGCATTGCCAATTTCCATTGCTTCTATCCTCGTAACCGCTGGGCTTTCAGCATGGTTGAAGATGTTGCTGTTGTGGGTGCCAACGGCGTTTATTCTATGGCTTCTTTTGTTTATCATAACCCTTTGTTCTTGGGTTCGCATAATTTTTCGAATCCGTCGCGCTGTGGCCGCTAATACTACGCATGTGCCAGTACGTCAGTTGCGTATTGGTTAAGGCTTTTTCCGCTTGCCATGGCTTTAGCCGCGATTTTGGCGTGCAAGGCCGGATCGATACGCAGTATAAACTTGCCGGAATAGGGCTTGTTGGGCTCTTTGCCTACGGCAGCGCAATGTTTCAGGTAATCGTCAACAGCCTCTTCGAAGGCTTTGCGTATTTCCGCCACGCTGTCTCCTTCAAATGAGATGATGTCGCGGATACCGGCGATACGCCCGAACAGGCAATCGTCTTCATCGTTGTATTCCACAGTGCCAACATAACCTTTATGCGTCATGGCTTTCTTCATGGCTTTACTCCAACGCTTTCAAGAAATTCCCGTGCCAATATTACCTGGTAAGCCCGCGCCGTTTTCGGCTTATGCGGGCGATGAAAAGCTACCGTTACGCCGTCTTTATCGAATTTGACACGGGAACCGTCGCCCTCCGTCAACGTTGCTCCTGCCGCAATCAGCAAAGACGCCAACTCTGCCCACGGCATCCCCTTTTGGAACCGGAGTGCCGAATACAGCTTGCAAGGTCTTCCTATGCTTGCTGTTCATGTAGTATCTCTTTGCAGTATCATTTTACAACACCAGTTCGTATTTATCAAAGCATGACTAGTACTCCTTCATCTTTGAATAAGAAAGATGAAAGGCACATTTTATCGTGTTACTCGGGGCTTGCCCCGAACACTTCTCCCTTCGGCGAAAGGGAGACCTTGTCCTCAGGCGAGTAAATCCATGCTGGAGGAACGAGCTTGCAAGTGACGAAGCATCTGGAGGGGTGGGGAGTAGTAACTGGCACCTCCCCGCCAGATCCTTCGGTCGCTGCGCTCCCTACAGGATGGACTTGGTCGAAATTCATAACTGATAGCTGACCGCTTTCATCCAACTATCGCTAACCACCTGCGAGTACACCCTGTTGACAACCACTTCGCCCCATGCTATTCTAAACTGTCTAATAGTAAGAAGTGTGTAATACCAGGTGGTGAACTGATATGGAAGATGAAAATTTGGTGGACAGGAAGTTTCAGAAGGAGTTGAATGCCGGTGTGGCAGCTTTGGTGCTGTTGAACGTTGTCAGCCGTGCCGGAGAGCCGATGTACGGTTATCAGATTGCCGCAATGGTCGGCGAGAACCAGCAGGATGCTTCCTTTATCAAACAGGGGACGTTCTATCCCATTCTCCACTCGCTGGAGGGCAGCGGCCTGCTGAAAAGCAAGGTTGAGCCGTCAGTCAATGGCCCACCCCGCCGTTATTATCGTATCACACCGGACGGCAGGGATACGCTGGAACGCTGGAAGACCATCTGGCAGACCACCCGCGATTTCGCAGATTCAATGTTGAGGAGTTAACCATGATAAACAGTATCAACAGCTATCTCGCCGCGCTCAGGCAGGAGTTGGCTGGACAGGATCCAGCCACCATTCAGGACGCTCTTTCGGACGCTGAGGAATATCTCAGCATTGCTTTAGAGACCTCACGCAAGACGCGTTCTGATATGCCGCAGGACGCAGCCTTCGCGGAAATTATCGGGTACTATGGCTCTCCCGCCGAGGTAGCCGCCGCCTATCGCCGCTCCGTCCCTGTCTCTGCTCCGGCAGGTGTTCCGATAGCGGGGACGCGACACTGGCTGGTGCGCTTCTTTGGCATTGTGGCTGACCCGCGGATGTGGGGTTCTATGCTTTACCTGCTTCTTTCCCTGGGGACCGGCATCTTTTATTTCACATGGGTGGTGACTGGCATCTCTCTGTCGGCTGGGCTGGCGGTACTCATAATAGGCGCGCCTTTCTTTGTCTTGTTCCTGCTCTCGGTCAGAGGTTTGGCGTGGGTGGAAGGCCGCATTGTTGAGGGGCTGCTCGGCCCTCGCATGCCCCGTCGCGCACCCTATTCAAGCGGCAGCAATGGTTTCTGGCAGCGCCTGAAAACCCTCTTCATCGACCGGTACACATGGTTGTCATCGATCTACATGATACTGATGCTGCCGCTGGGCGTGGCTTACTTCAGCGCTTTGGTGACGCTGCTCGCATCATCGGTGTGGGGTGTTGCCCAGCCTGTGGCGCAGTTGATGGGATATTCGCTTAGCAGCACTATGAATGGGCCGGTGACTGTCATGGGATTTACGGTCAGCAGTACCGCGAGTGGGGCAGTGATGTTTCATTCCTGGCTGCTGCCACTGTTCTTTATCAGTGGCATACTGCTGTTCTTTGTCACTTTGCATCTGGTAAAGCTGATGGGCAGATTGCATGCGGCTCTGGCTAAGTTGATGTTGGTGCGGGCCTGACGAAAACAGTTCCTCGTGTTTCATGGAGAATTGGACGTCAATCTGTTACAATCTTACATAATGTAGTTTGGACAGAGTCACATATGAACGTCGGCGTTTTGAAGATTCACATGCGCTTGCCTGAGAACATGGACCTCAAAGGCAAACGCATGGTGCTGCGCTCTATCACAGCACAGTTGCGCAACAAATTCAACGTTTCCGCTGCAGAAGTGGGCGAGGGCGATTTGTGGCAGCTGGCTACTATTGGTGTGTGTATTGTCTCCAATGACCAGCAGTTCACAAACGAGGTGCTTTCAAAAGCGGTCAACTTTGTGGAATCCGGCAGGTTTGACGCCGAGTTTCTCAACTACGAGTTGGAGATAATTCCGCTCTAATTTTTTACCACTATTTGCCCTGGATACCGGTGTCCGCCTAGGCGTACCGGAATGACAATAAAGACAGAGTCACTGCTGACTTGCCACGAACACTTATCTCTTTGGCAAAAAGGAGACCTTGCCGCGGGCAAGTAGAGGGATTTTCTCCGTCTGGGGAGCTGTTTGGGAAAATCCCCATGAGTTCACCTTTTCAATGGGGCTTAAACCCAAAACCCATCATCTAACACCCATAACTGAAAACTGATAACCATAATGCTATAATCCAGCCATCATGTTCAACCCCGCCAGTTTTCTCAAAAAACTCAAATCGCAAACTTTCTACGACCGACAAATTGTTCACTGCCGGGACATCCCGCCGCGGGCGGCAAAGTACGGGGTGCTGGATGTGCCGCTGGACGCAAAAATTGAGGCGGCGCTGAAACGGCACCGACTGGGTGGCCTCTACGCCCACCAGACCGAGGCCGTAAACCGTACCCGCGCGGGCGGCAACGTGATTGTGGCCACTTCAGCCGCTTCAGGCAAGAGCATGTGTTACAACCTGCCGGTGATGCAGGCCATGACAGACGATCCCCATGCCTGCGCGCTTTATCTTTTTCCCACCAAGGCGCTGGCGCAGAACCAGATCGGCAAGATCAGGCATTTCTTCTCGCCGGACATTCTCGCTCCGGACGAGTTCGACACCTTTGACGGCGACACCCCGCGGGAGGCGCGTGCCGCTATCCGCAATAAGGCGCGCCTGATCATCACAAACCCAGACATGTTGCATGTTTCCATCCTGCCCAATCACAGGCAATGGGCGCGTTTGTGGAAGCATCTGCGCTATATCGTTGTTGACGAAGCGCACGCCTACCGAGGCGTGTTCGGCTCGCATGTGGCGCTCATTTTGCGGCGGCTACGGCGGTTGTGCGCGGTATATGGTACGGTGCCGCAGTTTATCCTGGCATCGGCGACGATTGAAAATCCTGAGGAGCATGCGTGTAATCTGATAGGGCTTCCGTTCGCGGTTATTACCGATGATGGTTCGCCCAGGGGGGGCAGAGACTTCGTTTTGTGGAACCCGCCGGTTGTCGACAAGGTAAAGGGAACACGCCGGAGCGCCAACAGCGAGGCGTCAAATCTGCTTGCCCTGTTGGTCTCCGAAGGGATACGCTCGATATGCTTTGCGCGGACGCGCCGGTTGGCGGAGCTACTGGCCAATTATACCCGTGACCGGCTGGCGGAACTCAAACCGGAGTATGTGAAACGTGTTAAAACATACCGCGCAGGCTATTTGCCAGCGGAGCGGCGCCGGCTGGAGCAGGAACTGGAGGCTGGACATTTGATCGGCGTCGTCGCCACCAACGCGTTGGAACTGGGCGTGGACATCGGCGGACTGGACGCCAGCGTGCTGACTGGCTATCCCGGCACCATCGCGTCCACCTGGCAGCAGGCGGGCCGCAGCGGCAGACGCGAGGGGCGTTCGCTTTCCTTTCTTATCGGGCTGGACAATCCGCTTGACCAGTACCTGATGCGCAATCCAGATTTCATTTTCGGCAGTGGTTTTGAAAACGCGCTGGTCAACCCCGCTAATCACCACATACTGCGCGGACATCTGCTGTGCGCCGCTTGGGAACTTGCACTCGCGCCTGGAGACCGGCAGTTTTTCGGGGATACGCTGAAGGATGAGCTTGATGGGCTGGCGGGTGAGGAGCTGATGCGTGAGAAGCAAGGCAAGTACTATCTGTCGCCGTCTATTTCCTATCCCGCCGGCGATGTGGATGTGCGCTCGGTGTCAGGTGACAATTTCACGCTTCACGACGCCGGAAGCGGCAGGCTGCTGGAAAATCTTGACGCCGGACACGCCTTTAGCCAGGCGCACCTTGGGGCTGTCTATTTGCATCAGGGTGAAAGCTATACAGTAACGGAGTTTGACCTTGCGGCTAAGACCATTAAGGCGGAGGTGGCGCCGGCGGCCTGGTATACCGTGGCCAGAGAGCTTACCGATGTGCGCATTATCGGAACGCATGCCAAAAAAGACGCCGGCAGCGTAATGGTCTTCCTCGGCGAGGTGGAGGTAAGTGTGGAGGTGGTGAGTTACCGCATGAAGGCGCAGTTTACAGAGGAGGTGCTGGGGGAGGTGACGCTGGATTTGCCCATCCGCCGTTTCCGCACGGTGGCGCTGTGGTTTGACATACCGCTGAACACGACCAAAAAAATCGCTGACAAGAGGCTTGATTTTACGGGCGGACTGCACGGGGCGGAGCATGCCGCTATCGGTATGCTGCCGCTGTTTGCTATGTGCGATCGCAATGACATCGGCGGACTTTCCACGCCCTTGCATCCAGACACCAGCAAGCCTCAGATATTCATTTACGACGGACATCAGGGTGGGGTGGGTATTGCCGAGAAAGGTTATGAAATCATTCGCGAATTGTGGCGAACTGCGCTGGCGACAATTGCCGGATGCCGGTGCCGGGACGGCTGCCCTTCATGTATCCAGTCGCCCAAGTGTGGCAATAACAACAAGCCGTTGGATAAGCGGGCGACGCGCCTGTTGCTGGAGGGGTTGCTGGGAAGGAATCGTTGACCTCCGCATTTTTAAGATGCAGTATAATATTTCATGGAGAGTAAAATGTCTGAAATCAAAAATGTACCTACCGTCAACGTGCTGGTCGAAATACCGAAGGGTTCGCGCAACAAGTATGAATGGGATCCCGCCAAACGGCTCATCAAGTTTGACCGAATGCTGTTTTCCGCCATGCATTACCCGTCCGATTACGGCTTCATCATCGATACGTTGGCCAAAGATGGTGACCCGCTGGATGCGCTGGTGCTGGTGTGGGAGCCGACTTTCCCCGGCTGTCTGATAGAGGCGCGCCCTGTGGGGCTGTTCCGTATGCATGACGAGTATGGACCGGATGCCAAGATTCTGTGCGTGCCGCCTGGCGACCCTCTGTGGAGTCATATCCGGACATTGGATGACGTACCGCCGCACCTCTTGAAGGAAATTGAGCATTTCTTCAAAGTGTACAAAGATCTTGAGCAGAAAAAGACTGGCGTCGAGGGCTGGGAGGGATTGGACGCGGCGCTGGCGGAGATCAAGGACGCTCAGGAGCGCTTCCGAGGAGTGGTTTAGGCAGGAAGATTATGCTAAAAATGGAGCGCTAGCGCTCCATTTTTATTTCCACCCAACTTTTGTTACCCAAAAATGAGACTGACAGCTGTCCGCTAGAACCTGTCCTTGATGCTTTTGCGCCTGAAGACATGCCGCCAGCTGCCGCCCTTACGCCGCATCTCCAGCAGTCGTGGAATGTAGCTGAAAAGCGGCACCAGCACAATCAGCGCCGTGTAGATTACGAAGCGCCCGTTGTGGTAAATCAGCCATGAGACGAGCGGGAAGCTGGTCATGGCCAAGCCGTAACTGATAGTGGGCACACGGGTAATGATTAGCAGAATCGCGAATATGGTCAATCCCACAACCCAACCCCATGGTATGAAAAAGAGCGCCGCGCCGATGGCGGTGGCGCCACCCTTGCCCCCTTTGAACTTCAGCCATACTGGCAGGTTGTGTCCCAGTACGGCGATGAAGCCGCAGGCCATCGCCAGATACATCCACCATGACAAGTTCGCCTGCTGCCCCAACCACTGTCCGACGGCTACGGCGGCGTAACCCTTGCCGATGTCCATCACCAGCACGATAACGCCGTAAAAGAAACCGATATTATAGAAACTGTTCATGGCGCCCATGTTGCGGCTGCCGACGGTGCGGATGTCAACGCCTTTGCGTAATCTCCCGACGAGATAGGCGCTGGGGATTGACCCTAGCAGATAGGCGGCTGTGATTGCCAGTATTATAGCCAGAGGTTGACTCATCAAAGGTCTCCTTGATTCAGATATTTGTGCCTGTGTTTGCAAAGTCCAGCAGGTTAAGCCGAAGGCGATTTTCGCCGTTCCATTCATCCATTTCCAGATTATATACAATATCAAGCGGCACTTGCACGTTCACGTCGCGTTCGCCCATGCCGAAGGCCACGGCGTCCCATAAAGCGGCACCCTGCCTGAACTTGAAGCGCAGGTGATTGCCGGTGGCTCCCATGGTGCGGTAGTCGGCGATGAACACTTCCCGACTGAGAAACACTGGTGCCGCGTTGCCGGCGCCAAAAGGGGCAAGTTTTTGTATCAGGGCATGGATGCCGGCGCCCAGCTCGCCCAGGCGTGTTTCGGTATCGATTTCAATCTGCGGGCGCAGGTCAAGCCCCTCCAGTTGTTTCGCGGCAATTTCATTCAGGTGTTTTTCGAACTGCCCAAGGTTGGCTGCCGGCATGGAGAAGCCAGCAGCCTGGGCGTGACCTCCGAAACGTGTTAGCAGGCCGGCGCATTGCGATATGGCTGCGGTGATATTGAATTCAGGAATGCTGCGGCAGCTGCCGATAACTGTTTCACCGCCGGTTTGCATGGCGATGGCGGGATGGTAGTATTCGTCGCATAACCTGCCGGCTATCAGTCCCAGGATGCCGCCGGCGAAGTCGGGGTGTTTTACCATCAGCACCGGCGTTACGCCGTGCAATGTCAGCTGCTCCCCGGCCTGTTTCATGGCGTCGCTGGTGAGGCGTTGCCGCTGGATATTCTGCTCGCAGAGTTTGGCTGCCAGTTCCATCGCTTCTGTGTCGTCGTTGGTCATCAGCAGATTGTAAGCCGATATGGCATGCTCCAGCCTGCCGGCGGCGTTGAGCCGCGGTGCCAGAGCGAAGGAGATATCCTGTGCGTCGAGTTTTTCCAGTTTGAGTCCGGCTTGCGCCGCCAGTTCACGGATGCCGGGGCGGTGGGAGTTTCTGAGATGCTCCAATCCGGCTGTTACCAAGAAGCGGTTCTCGCCCGTCAGCGGCATCAGGTCGGCGACAGTGCCAAGTGCCACCAGATCGAGGAACTGTCCGGCTTCATCCTCGCGTCCCAGCCCGCCCAGTAACGCCTGCAGTAGCTTGAAAGCTACTCCCACCCCGGCCAGTTCGGATAACGGATAGCGCGAATCCGTGCGTTTGGGGTCAACTATAGCAACCGCTGGCGGCAGCCCATCAGTGGGCGGTAAATGGTGGTCGGTAATCACCATATCCAGCGGCGGCAGGCGCGAACTGTGCATTCCCCGTGATTGCGCTGTGCCGGAGATGCCGCAGTCAGCGGTGATGACCAGACTTACTCCGCGGGCGTGCAGTTCAGCCAGCGCGTGTGAGTTCAGCCCGTGGCCTTCCTGTAGGCGGTGCGGGATATAGGACACTACATCGGCGCCGAGCATCCTCAGTCCTTGTGCCATCAGAGCGGTGGCGCATATGCCGTCGACATCAAAATCCCCGTAAACGGCAATTTTTTCTCCACGTAGCAGTCCCTGCTGGATGCGCTGGACGGCCTTTTCAATGTCAGGCATGAGCCATGGATCGTGCGACAACCGGTGGTCAGCGCTGAAAAACAACTCAGCATCATCGGTGTCGGCGATGCCTCTGTTGTAGAGTGCCTGTTTCAATAGCGGCGGATAGTCATTGGCATTCAATGGGTGCTCCGTCGGCAGGCGCGGCAGTATGCGCCATCGACTGCTCACGCGGTGGCCTCGCTGTAGCGGCCTATAACCAGCGTAGAGTTGTGCCCGCCGAAGCCGAAAGAGTTGGACAAGGCGAAATCAACGCGTGTCCGGCGCGCGCGGAGCGGCACATAGTCCAAGTCGCAGTCCGGGTCTGGGGATGTCAGATTGACGGTGGGCGGAATGATGCCTTCTTTGATAACCAACGCACAAACAGCAGCTTCCAGCGCACCGGCCGCTCCCAGCAGATGACCGGTCATGGATTTGGTCGAGCTGACGGGAATTCTGTATGCGCTATTGCCGAACACACTCTTTATAGCGGCGGTTTCTGCTTTGTCGTTGAGTGGGGTGGATGTGCCGTGGGCATTGATATAGCCGATTTGCCTGGGGGCAAGCCCTGCGTGGTTAAGCGCCAGTTTCATGGCGCGGGCGGCTCCTTCGCCGTTCTTAGGTGGTTGGGTGATGTGACATGCGTCAGCGCTGGCGCCGTAGGAAACGATTTCCGCCATTATTTCAGCCCCGCGTGATAGGGCATGTTCTTTGCTTTCCAATACCAGCACGGCAGCGCCCTCGCTGAGTACGAAGCCGTCTCGTTCGGTATCAAATGGGCGGGATGCGCCCCGTGGGTCATCGTTGCGGGTGGAAAGCGCCTTGAGCGCGGTGAAGGCCGCGATGCCTAGGGGGGTTACGGCGGCCTCGGTTCCACCGGCCAGCATGGCTGCCGCGTCTCCGTGTCGAATCATTCCGAAGGCGATGCCGATGGCATCAGAGCCGGAAGCGCAGGCGGAGGTGGTGCCGAAACAGGGTCCCTTGAGTCCGAACATCATGGAAACCTGCGCAGCGGCCATGTCGGGCGTCATCATAGGCACGGTGAAGGGGCTTACGCGACCGGAGCCTTTCTCAATCAATATCCTAGACTGCTCAAAGAGCGTGCCTATTCCTCCCACGCCGCTACCGATAATTGCGCCGATGCCTCCGGCGTTGGCGGCGTTAATCTCAAGTCCGGATTGCTCCAACGCTTGTTTCGCGGCGGATACCGCTAGCTGAGCGAAGCGGTCCATGCGGTCGGCCTCACGGTGGCTCATGTATTGGACGGGGTCAAAGTTTTTTACCTCTCCGGCGATGCGGACTTTCTGCGTTGACGCGTCGAAAAGTGCGATCGGCGCGATGCCGGATGCTCCTGAAATCAGTCCCTGCCAGGTGGCTGCGGTGCCTGAACCGACTGGCGTGAGCATTCCCATGCCTGTAATGACTACCTTGCGAGGGGCATCTGTCAATATAGATACTCCGTAGAGATTGCAAACGACGTTATGGGAGCTACTTTAGCATGAAGGTGCGTTTCGCCGCAAGAGTTTTTTGGTATGCGGGCGTGGACTTGCTATAATGGGCATATGGTGCGAAGGGGCAAGAGTTGGTAAAGAGCTATACGGCCAAATACCAGAAAATGGTTTCGGGTTACATGGGACAACTCGTTGAGTGGCCGGAGGTCATCAGCGAGGGCAAAACTATCGAAGAATGCCGCGAGATGCTGAAAGATGCCTTGCATGAGATGCTTATGGCCTATAAAGAGCAGGGGCTTGACGTTCCTGCCGGTGGTGGTTTGCTGGAGCAGGTGCTGGTAGAGGTATAACTTGTCAGTAAAGCGTCGTGACTTGGTAAAATATTTGGAAGCGCATGGTTTTTGGTTATTGAGAGAAGGTGACAAGCATTACATTTACAGCAACGGGATTAAAACAATCCCCGTTAAACGCCATCCTACACTGGACAGGATTACCGCCAATGAATTGTGTAAGCAGGCGGGACTGATCCAGAAATTTCAGTGATGTATTTCTCCTCTGTCGTTTCACCGGTGTCCCGCGTATGTTGAAAGTTGCTGTCGAAACCTTAGGTTGCAAACTTAACCAAGCCGAGTCAGAATCGTTGGCGCGTGAACTGGTGGCGGCTGGGTTCACTCTTGTTGACCCTTGCAATGCCGCGAATGTTTACATCCTCAACTCCTGCACTGTGACTCACATCGCCGACCGCAAAAGCCGTCAGTTTATGCGCGCTGCCAGACGCCTTAATCCCGCCGCTCTCGTCATCGCCACTGGCTGCTATGCAGAGCGCGACAGGGAAGCGCTGCATATGGCTGGTGCGGATATTGTCGTCTCGAATGCTGACAAGGCGCAGATTGCTGGTATGGTGCGTCGTAGAATGGGTGCGGGGGATGTCTCCGGCTTGGAAACTTTGCCGCGTACCCGCGCTTTCATCAAAATTCAGGATGGGTGCCGCCGCCGCTGCGCTTATTGCATTGTGCCGCTGGTGCGCGACGGTGAAAAAAGCTTGCCGGCTGACGATGTCATCGCCGAAATTACCGCCAGGGTCAACGAAGGATTCAGAGAAATGGTTTTGACTGGCACAGAGGTTGGTGCCTATAACTCCGGAGGCCTCGGTATCGTGGGGCTGCTGGAGCGCGTACTGCATGAAACCGCAGTCGAGCGCCTGCGTGTGTCTTCGCTCCAACCTTTTGAAATTACGGATGAATTGCTCATGTTGTGGCAGGATTCGCGCTTGTGTCGGCATTTTCACATCTCCCTGCAGAGCGGCAGTGCCGGCGTGCTGGAGCGCATGAAACGGGGGTATACGCCGGATGCGTACCGCAGGGTGTTGGAGGTCATTTGGGAAGCATTGCCAGATGTTTCGATAACCACCGACATCATCGTAGGCTTCCCGGGCGAGAGCGATGCCGAGTTCGCCGAGAGTCTTGATTTTTGCCGTCGCATGCGGTTCGCCCGTATTCACGTGTTTCCTTTTTCGCCGCGGCCGGGCACGGAAGCGGCGGATATGCCCGCCCAGGTTTCATCGCCGGTGAAGAAAAAGCGCGCACAGGCTATGCTGGCGCTGGCGAAGGAAAGCGTTGCCGCGTTCCTGATGCAGTTTGCGGGAAGTGCGGCGGAAGTGCTGTGGGAGCAGTCGGCGGACGGCGTATGGACCGGCTATACACCGAACTACATACGGGTATATACTCGCAGCGAGCGCGGCCTGGAAAATCTTGTTACCATGGCAAACCTTGCAAAACCGTATAAAGACGGAATGCTGGCGGAAATAATAAGCGGGGAGCTGATATGAAAAGCGTAATTGTACTGGCCATGCACGGAGCGCCGCCAAAGAATTTCCCCAAGGCTGAATTCGGGGAGTTTATGTCGTTGCATGCGCGGCTGGAGTCATCTCCGGCAGGCTGCGACACGGCGTTAGAAAGCCGTTATGATGAGCTGGAGATGAAAATTCGCAGTTGGCCGCGCACTGCCGATAACGACCCTTTCTTTGCTTCGTCACAGAAGATTGCCGCGGAGCTTGAGCGCGCCGGTGGCAAAAAAGTGTTTCTCGGTTTCAATGAATTCTGCGCTCCGACCCTTTCCGTGGCCATTGAGGCTGCCGTTGCTTCAGGAGCGGAGAAGGTGCTCATCGCCACCGCCATGATGACGCGCGGCGGAGAACACTCGGAGAAGGACATCCGTCAGGCGGTGGAGGCAGCTCGCGCCGCGCATCTTGGTGTGGCCTTTGTCTATGCGTGGCCGTTCGAGGAATCAGAGGTGGGAGCTTTTCTGGCAAGGCATATCAGCCGTTTCGAAAATGCCTGAGAGTACCTTCTGCTTGACTTTCTACGGAAACATCGCGACCTCTTGACGTTTACTTTGAGGACGACGAGGAAAGCGAGAATGAGGAATAAAAAGCAATAATGGAGGGGAGAGGACATAAAATGAGTGTTCAAGATGAAAACAGATTGCAGGAACTACTGCAACTAAAAGCAAATCACATTCCTAATTCCGCAAGTGCAATTGATTGGTACGATGCCGAGATTGAGGAACTGCAGAATCGAATAGCGCGAGAGCGTTCACAAAAGGAAGCCGAACAGGCGCAGCATAGCAAAGCGTTAGAAACGCATGGCGAGCGCCAAATTACCTTGTTGCAAAAGCAATTAGAGGAGGTACGGCAAGCAAACATTGCAATCAAAACAATTGCAGATGACAGCAAAAGGGACGCAAAGACCGCCAAGATTTTTGCGTGGATAGGTGCAATCATCGGCGCGGTAAGCTTAATCGTGGCAATAATTGACTAACAAATATTAGACATTGATTCACAATTTTTTAAATAGGTATAAATTGATGGCAACAACAAATTAAAGGATACTTGGAGGAGGTACCCGTCTATGCCGACACCTAAAAACATATTTAACGGAAAGCCCATAAGGGCTGAATTTAGCACGGAGCGCGTCGAGTAGTTGTTTTCTGTGGTTGATGCAGTGCGACACTAAGCGGAAGCGACAACCAGCGTCGCTATTGGAGCGACCTAAAACGAAAAATTGAATCTGAAAGAAATGAACTGTACGAAAAAAATCGTACAGTTGAAAATGCAAGCCCCCGACGGAAAAATGTGCGAAACTGACAAATGGCTTTTCGCTGTTTCAAATAATCTCGTAAAAAGAAACCTCCCGTTTTGCCGTCCGTCTATGGCGCGCCTGGTGGGATTCGAACCCACGGCATTTGGTTCCGAAGACCAACGCTCTATCCGCTGAGCTACAGGCGCGTGTAGTTAAATTATAGAGCGTTGGAACAAAATAATAAATCCTGACCATGTTCAAAGTGGTTAGTGACAGTTGGATGTGTTTAAGTGGTGAGTGTAGCCCTGTACAAATCCATCCTGGAGGGAGCGCAGCGACCGAAGGATCTGGTGGTGGGGAGGCAATCATCCACCGCCCCATCGGATGCTTCGTCGCTCGCAGGCTCGCTCCTCCAGCAGGGATTTACATCTGTGCCCCATGAAAAATAACGAACTGAGGCATTCGGTTCGCCCCGAAGTGCCTGTCTGGGATATAATGCCCTTTGAAACATCAAAGATACTTGGCAGGGAGAATGATATGCGAGCTGTTATAACCGTGATTGGAATCGACCGCGTCGGCATTATTGCCGCTGTCAGCAACATTTTGTTTCAGGCCAATGTGAACATCCTGGATATTACGCAAACCACTATGCAGGGGTTGTTCACCATGATAATGCTGGTGGATGCCGGCAAAGCCAGCGTGGATTTCGAAGAACTTTCAGGGACGCTTGCCGCCAAGGGCGACGAGATGGAACTCAAGATACGCATTCAGCACGAGGATATTTTCAAGTCCATGCACAGGATATAACGGCAGTTTTCCGCGCCGTTTCCCATACAGTTTCTCCGGAGGCGAGCCATGATAGATCCTTATGAAGTAGTTGAAACAATTAAGATGATTTCCAGTGAGCACCTGGATATTCGCACCATCACCATGGGTATTTCTCTGCGGGATTGTGCGCACCCCGACAGCGAACAGCTGTGTACCCGTATCTACGATAAGATAACCCGCCAGGCGCGCGACCTGGTAAAAACCGGCGAGGCCATCGAACGTCAGTACGGTATTCCTATCATCAACAAACGTATCGCGGTTACCCCGATAGCCATCATCGCCGAGAGCAGTAATGGGAACTGCGTCAAAGTAGCCGAAGCCATGGACAGAGCGGCGCTGGAACTGGGTATCAATTTCATCGGCGGCTACAGCGCGCTGGTACACAAGGGCTATACCGGCGGCGACCGCAGATTGATAGACTCGATTCCGGAGGCGCTGGCCTCTACCTCCCGTGTGTGCGGTTCAGTAAACGTTGCCACCACCAAGGCCGGCATCAATATGGACGCCGTAGCTCATATGGGCAGGATTATCAAGCAGTGCGCGGCGCTTACCGCTGAACAGGAGAGCATCGCCTGCGCCAAACTGGTCGTCTTCGCCAATGCTCCGGAGGATAATCCCTTCATGGCGGGCGCTTTCCATGGCGTCGGAGAGCCGGAGAGCGTCATAAATGTTGGGGTGAGTGGGCCTGGGGTGGTGTACGGCGCGCTCAAAGAGCTGGGTCCCGATGCGGATTTCAGCGAAGTGGCGGAACTTATCAAGAAGACTGCTTTCAAGGTAACCCGCATGGGGCAGTTGGTGGGTATCGAGGCTTCCAGGCGTTTGGATGTGCCGTTCGGGGTGGTCGATCTTTCGTTGGCGCCCACGCCGGCAGTGGGTGACAGCGTGGCGTTGATTCTTCAGGAAATGGGGCTGCAAAAGTGCGGCGCCCACGGCACTACGGCGGCGCTGGCGCTGTTGAACGATGCGGTTAAAAAGGGCGGCGTGATGGCCAGCTCGAGCATCGGCGGCCTTTCGGGCGCATTCATTCCTGTCAGCGAGGACGCAGGGATGGTGGATGCAGTGCGTAGCGGCGCCCTTTCTCTGGAGAAGCTGGAGGCCATGACCTGTGTCTGCTCGGTGGGACTGGATATGATAGCGGTGCCAGGAGATACTTCAGAAGCCACTATCTCCGCCATCATCGCCGACGAGGCCGCCATTGGCACCGTCAACAACAAGACCACGGCGGTCAGGATTATTCCGGTTATTGGCAAAAAAGAGGGCGACAGTGTCGAATTCGGTGGCCTGCTGGGCGGCGGTGTGGTGATGGGGGTGAACCGGTTCTCCAGCGAGGCTTTCATTAAACGCGGCGGAAGGATTCCCGCACCGATTCACAGCCTTAGAAACTGAGGCGGTGGTGGCGTCTCAAAACTGAATACTGATAACTGGCGAGGGGTTGCTGTTTGGGGAAATGGGGTGGATGGAGGGATTCGAACCCTCGATCTTCAGGGCCACAACCTGACGCCTTAGGCCTCTCGGCTACACCCACCGCGCATGAAGTATCAGCTATTATAGCTAAAGAGGGGTTATCTCGCAATTCGAATGGGACCCCATCGACAGGTGGTTGCTAATGACGTGGGAAGGTTAGTTTATAGCACGATAATATGAATGCCTGAAATGTCATTTGCCAAAACAGATGGTTGCGTAGAATATTTATACTCAGTTTAGCAGGATGTCTCATGCGATGATAATGGAGCAAGGGATGGTAAACCTCCATGTACGTGCAGTAATCTTGACTAGTCATAACTAAGTGTTTGAAATGCCCAAGGCTTTATTTCGGTAGATGAATGCACCTGCAGTACTATTAAGGCTTTGGTCTTGGAATCCCATCTTCTTCGTTTCATGGCTCTTCCCTTCTGAGCCATTTTACTCCCTTAGTTAGAGCGGTGTCTTAATGGGGGGGCAGTATAGCCATTCACCCTTGCCGGCGGGTAACGTGCGGGGGCAATGACGATAAGAACGAAAATAGCCGCCTTTGGGGTTCGTCCCTTCGGCGGCTGTCATTAGGTCATGTGCCTTGTGTGTTTTCGTTATCCCAACCATATGCTTTTTCAAGATTTAGTAGCCATTCTTCTGTATTTGGCTTTAAGTATGCTTTAAGAGTTTTTACCAAATCCCTTTCAGATACAATATTTTCCAAAATAGAAACAACCATTAATTCCGAAACTTTTTCATCCTCACAAATCGCCATATCTTCAAGATATTCGCTGACTTTTATAATATTTTCAATATCATTATTTTCAACTATTTCTCTAATGTAAGGAATGAAAACAAATGAATAGCATAAATGAGCTAATCCTGCGATATAATCCCCTTCTTCTATATATTTTTGTTCCAAGAAAGGAAACCTCTCGAAGAGTGTTTCGATGAGATTGGCGTATTTCACTTTTGATACCTATCTATTCCCCGCCGATGGCGGTAAATATTTTGACGACCCTTATGAGTATTCAGATTTTCTTCTTAAACACTCCTTCTTCAACAGTTTCATATTCCTCTCCTTGCCAGAGCTGGTAAAAATGATTGAATCGTCCTTCTAAACCGACCCAAGGCAAAGTACTGTTCTTCAAAATCATCCTGTTAATTGGAGCGACTTTGCTTCCTAAATATGTCAGATAGCCCGCAGGATACTCCTTCTTTTTGATATAATCCAAAAGGACGCTCATGAATAACTCGCCACTAGTACCTGGTTGTCCAATTGGAAGCAATCTGAGTCCATCCATATCGTTCAATGTTGGAGTGTTGTCAAATAATCTGTCAAAAATGTGTACTCTCATTGCAACTGATCCTTCTGACCAATACAGCTCTCCTTCTCCAATTTTTTGTATAAGTATGTACTTTCCGAATGTCCCATGCTTCTTTGATTCTTCCATATGAAACTGGTAAGCATACACATCATTAACATTCCAAAGGTTCTGATTGAGGACAGATGGCTTACGGATTTTCTTTTCTTTAGGCACTGGTGACTCAAGTGTTGCTTTCAAATTCTTCAAGGTTTCTATCCAACCAGTGACCCCGACTTGGCTTTCCTCCCAAAGCGCCAGCAACGCACCTTTTTCAATCCACGCTAATGCCTTGTCCTTAACTTCCGGAAGCAGTCTGCCGGTCTTCCATTGAGTCTCGGCCAAGGCGAACCACAAAAGTGGTTCATCATCTTCGTCCCCAAGGCAGTCTTTAAAGAAGGCCATTGTTTTCTCATAAGCAGCCTGATTGTTTAGTTGATCCTGCAATAAACCCATATACATATCACGCACATCACATGTTGTGTCGTTTTGATATAGACCTGGACCCCATGTTCCCATTGAGTTTCCTCCTTCCAGACTGCATTGATTTATATCTTCGCGATCCTGCTATATGCTTTCTATCTATTGAATGGTGCGCGTTATGGAATATCGCTGAACAGCAGATTTATTCGTTGAATCTCTGTCTGCCACGATGCCTGTTCCCACCTCCATGGTGCGATGGAGTTTATGAGATTAAGAGTACCCAATGTTCCAAAAGCCATCATTAATGCTTGCTCAAGTGTTCTTGCCGATTCTTTGCTCATCCCCGTAGCGACTATGTTCATTTCATACGAAATCGTCCGTGTGACCGGTAATAATCAAACCATTTGAGCCGCTGTCTGGCTTCTTTCGATAACTCTAACGTGACATTCGCCAGTCTCAATGCCCCTCGTGCTATCCCGCTTATTATATGCATGACACTATTCTAATGTGTCACCCATCTTTCTGGACGAATTCATTGCCATCAGCCGGATGTGCGTACCTAAACACGCCCTCTTCCACAGCTTCATATTCCTCTCCTTGCCAGAGCGGGTAAAAATGATTGAACCGACCTTCAATTCCTATCCATGGCAATGGATGTATTTGTCTCAAACTCTCACTCTTCATGATCAGTTTGTTAGCTGGAGCAGGTGTGTTTCCAACATAAGTAAGATAATTTACAGGGTAATCTTTCTTCTTAATGAACTCCATAAGTACGTTCATGAAAAGAAATCCTGCTTTGTCAGGCCGTCCAATTGGTAATAGCCTAACTCCACCTATATCATTTAGCACTGGGATGCTAATGAACAACTTGTCAAAGATATGTATTCGCATTGCAACAGATCCTTCTGGCCAATCCAGCTCTCCTTCTCCAATTTTTTGTATAAGTATGTACTTTCCGAATGTCCCATGCTTCTTTGATTCTTCCATATGAAACTGGTAAGCATACACATCATTCACATTCCATAGAT